>JAWLBU010000071.1:0-9396 GCA_041687555.1 Haloplasmataceae bacterium
TTTAACGACTAAATACAATCTGTTATTTATCTTACTTACATAAATTAATTTACAATAATATGAATAAATCAAGAGAATTTAATAAGCTCCTCTACATTTGAGTACGACAATAACGGAAACATACTACTTATTAAGAAATATGCTTACACGACAAATGAAATTCCAACAAATGTACTAGAAACAATTCGTTATTATTATTCAGATACATGGAAAGATCAATTAACAAAAATCGCTAAAGTAGACAATGTCAATAATGATATAATAATAAAAGTATTAAATGAGTTTGTTGAATACGACAACTCAGGTAATCCAACCGAAATAAATAATTTCAAATATGAAGGAATAACATATCACCATGCTAGATTAGAGTATGATGGAAGACAATTAGTAAGTATAAAAGTATATAATGATGTTAATGAAACAATAGTAATCGCAAACATTTCGTACAAGTATAATGATAAAGGGATTAGAACAGAAAAAACAGTTAATGGTTTAAAAACGGAATACTTTGTAGATGGAGATAGAGTTCTACAGGAAAAAACATCAAGTGGGATCAAAATCTATTATTTGTATGATGAAGATAGTAAATTAATTGGATTTAACACTAATAATAAAAACTATCTATATATTAGAAATTCACAAGATGATATTACAAAAATAGTTGATGAACAAGGTAAAGTTGTTGTACAATATACCTATGATGCATGGGGTAATATCGTCGATACAAAAGAATTTGATGCATATGGTAATTCAATAGCATTAAATATTGCGGAAATAAATCCATATCGTTATCGCGGATATCGTTACGATTCAGAGACAAGCTGGTATTATTTAAATAGTCGTTATTATAGTCCTGAAATCGGAAGATTCATTAATGCCGATGGTATAATAGGGGAAACAGGAGATGTACTTGGACACAATATGTATGCTTATGCCAAGAATAATCCTGTGATGATGGTAGATCCAAATGGGTATATGCCAAAATGGCTAAAAAAGACACTTATAGTAGCTGCGATTGTTGTAGTTACAGTTGCAGTTGTAGCAACAGTAGCAATAACTGCTGGAACCGCTACACCTTTAGCTGCAGCACTTGTGGGGGCCACAATTAGTGCTGGTTCACAAATGGCATCAAATGTAATCTCCGAAGAAAATATATTAAAAGATGTTGCTGGGGCATCAATAAGTGGATTTATAGGTGGTTTAGGAGGTGGATTTATATCTACTACTATTTTGTCTGGGGTAGGTGATGCAACTGGAGATATTATAAATGATATCTTAACTGGTGGACTTAATAATGTAGACACCCAAAATATAGGTAGGTCGTTTATAAGTGGAGCTGTAACTGGAGGTGCAGGCAAAGTTCTTTCTAAAGGTTTTTCAATGTTTAAAGCTAGTAATAAATTAGATGATATAGTAGGAAATTGGGATGCAAGTAATACAAAAATAAATAAAAAATTAGCTAATGCTGGTTATGATTACTTAAAAATTGGTAGAGACGGTCGCCAAGCGATATTTGATAGATTTTATGAAGATGCTGGATATGAAAGTTTAGGAGATTATATTAACTTTGGATATGATTTTGTTGCTGGATTAGTATCTAGATAAAGGAGAATATAAATGAGATTAATTTTTAAAGTCATCATATATTTACAATTATTAGTAATTCCATTGTTTATAATCGATTTATTAAACAATTTCTCAAGCTTCTTCTTTCCAATTCCAATTATGCTTTTAATCTTTACTTTTGCTATGAATATCATATATTCAACAAAGTTCCCCAAAAATAAAATAGATGAATATAATTTAAAATCTTTTGTTAATAATTTTGAGATGGAACGAGATCATGTAACAATTAAATTTATTCATAAAAATGAAATTTATTATACTACTAATGGAAAAAAGAATATTGTATTGGATCTGTCAGGGTATCCATTTCAAATCAACTACTTGATTGCATTTATTACTCGACAGTACAGATATACTGAAATACATAATAATTTATCAATATTATATCTTTTTAAAAGGAGATTTAAATCGGAAAAGTACAATAATATTAAGATTAAATTAATAATTGATAATGGTAAAACTGATATTATTAAAATGTTTTATGTAGTAAAAAACGGATTTTTTACTTCATCGTACTTAACGAATATAATAAACAGGTCTAAGTATGTAAGATATTTATGGTTCAAAAAAGAAGGTTACAATAAAATATCAAAGAAAAAGGCATTGATAAATGAAGAAATATATCAAAAGTATGGGGTAAGATTTTGAAAATGTTAGAGTTATTTAGGTTAGATGGGTTCTATAAAAGTAAATTGCAATATGAACACACTAGTGAATTTATAATTGAATTTTTAAAATATGAATAAATAATAGTTATGTTACTTGTACAAGAAAATGAAACAATAAAACAGTTGTTATATTTAGAAAAATAGCTTATATTTAGTAATAAGATGGAGGGCAAATTAACTCTATCAGAAGCTGAAAAGATAATTCATGAACAATTAAATAAATAAGAATGAAGCTACAGGTCTTTACAAAAGACTCTGTAGCCTTTTTTAACAACAAGCAGGATAGTTCACATATTACTTTACTGAAAATGAGCAGTTTATACAACTACTCAGGTAATCCAACAAACATGATTAATTTCAAATATGAAGGAAATACGTACCACACCTTGCTATACTAGAATACGATGGAAGACAGTTATCTATTATAAAAGTATATAAATCAGATATATAAATAGAAGCTAATATAGTTGTAACTATTTTTTATAAATATAACGTTCAAGGTATCAGGACTGAAAAACAAATAACAATAAATAGAATAACTGAAACAACTGAATTTTTCTTAGATGGAAATAAAGTTCTACAGGAGAAATCATCTGATAGTAAAAGATTTATTATTTATATGATGTTGATAATAAATTAATTGGATTCTACATAATAACAAAAATTATTTATATATTAGAAATTCACAAGGCGATATTACAAAAGTAATTGATGAACTTGCTAAAGTTGTTGTACAATATACCTATGATGCGTGGGGGAATATTATTGATACCAAAGAATTTGATTCAAATAATAACCCCATAGAATTAAATATTGCGAAAATAAATCCATATCGTTATCGAGGATATCGATATGAAGAAGAGACAAGCTGGTACTATCTAAATAGTCGTTATTATAGTCCGGAAATTGGTCGCTTTATAAATGCGGACGGAATAATCGGTGAAACAGGAGAAATTCTTGGACACAACATGTATGCTTATACTGCAAATAATCCTGTTATGCGTATAGATCCAAACGGATATAAATGGTGGCATTGGGCAGCTGCAGTTGGTGTTGTTGCTGTACTAGCCGTTGCTGTAGTTGTTACAGCAGGTGGAGCTGCACCTGCGATAGCTGCAGTTGCCATGGCAGCAAATGGTATTTGTGCTGGAACTCCTGCATTGTCTGTTGCGAGTTTTGCATTTGTTGGTGCCTCCACGGCATTAGCCGGAACAGCTCTTATTGCAGGTCTTGATTCAATCTCTTCTAGTGGATTTGATGCAAATAAGTTTGCTGAGTATGGCGAAGAAGCATTTATTGCCACAACTGCAGGTGGTATATTGGGTGGTTTAGAGGGGTTTACTAGCTGTTTCGTTGCTGGCACATTAATAAAAACCATAGATGGTGATAAACCAATTGAGGATATAAAAGTAGGAGATTTAGTGTATGCTGAAGATCCCGATACTGGTGAGAAAGAATTAAAGCCTGTTGTTAATTTGTTTATAAATGAAAAAACTGAATTAGTACATATTAAAGTGAAAGACCAAGAAATTACGACAACAAATGAACATCCATTTTATATTCCTGATAAAGGATGGACAGCAGCAATTAATTTAAGAGCTGGAGATCAATTAGTATTACTTTCTGGTGAAATTGCAATTATTGAATTTACTTTACATGAGATTCTAGAAACTCCTATTACAGTATATAATTTTGAAGTTGAAGATTTTCATACATATTATGTAAGTGAATTAGGTATTTTAGTTCATAATATGTGTACTACTCCTAATCAATTACAAAAACAAGTTGAAATAGGTCAAGCACCTAAAGGTTTAGATCGTGTAGATATGCCACACGTTGATGGACAAAAACCACATATTCATTTTACAGATGGTACTTCATTGAATAAAGATGGGAGTATACATGATAAACATAAAGGAATACATAATCCAAGCAATAAAATTATTGATTGGTTAACTAAAAATGGATGGAAATCTAATAAATAGAAAGGACATTTAATTATGAAAATATATGGATATCAAAAAGATAAAGAAGATTTATTAGAACTAAAAGAAGTTTCTATATTGACAACTATTAAAGAACTTGAAACCTTAATAAATTTTTTGAAAGTTACAAAAGTTGAACATAGTAAAATAATTGACGAGGTAGAGATGTGCCATTCACATTTTAAAGATTGGAATGTTGAATTTAAGGGTGAATATTCAGATTTCATCATTGTCACTTCTAAAGAATAGTTTAGCATAAACACTATAAAAATGAAAATTATTACTTTAACCTAAAATAGTTGGTTGTGATTTACTATAATGAATATTTAAAAATTAATTTTTCATAAAAGCAAAAAAAAATTCTTGATTTGATTTTTCATTTAAAAAGCTATCTAAATTAAATTTTTGGAGGATAAATAATGGAAGTAGTTTATATTACAATAGCAGGTACTTTTATTGCTGGTATATATGGTTTCATACTTCATAAAAAACAGAATAAAAAACAAAAATAAAAACTTTAATTAAAAGAGAGATGATTCATTGAAAATGAATCATCTTTTATACTGTTAATATAAGATTTATATTTTTACATTAAGGCAGAGGTCATATCCATTATACATTTACAAAAAAGTTCCCCCCAGATTTTTTATTTTAATCAGTTAGAAAAATCTAATTACTTATAGTTATTATAGTTAAGATATAGAGGTTGATTTAATACATAGTCCAAGGTATATCTATTTAGTTATTATATTTTGATGTCTGATCAAACCTATAATATATGATGCTTCCTTTTCTCCCTTAAGATTTTTTGCTACTAAAAAGTTTTTCAATCTAATAACTACGCTCTTATTTAGGTAATACCCCTTCTCAAAAATACATAGCAATATTAATGTATAAACTTGGGTATGACAACACAATCAAGGAAGCGTGTGTTGAACTGGCAAAAATGATGCAAAATTGGTAGCAAGTTGGGTATGACAGTAGTAGCAACTTGGATATGTAAAGAGAATTTTTGTATCAACTTGGGTATGACAACACAGTGAAGATGACGGGTGTTGTACATAATAAATTGCGTAAAGGTTCAAATCGATAAAAACACGACCCCCTAACTAAAAAGGGGGTACATCTTTACGCAAAACAATTTATTTTGCGCAAAACTAGGCTTACTTCATTCTAAACACATGTCGAGAGTGTAGTTTGGCTAGTGAGAAAATAAGCTATATATTAAATTTTTTTAATATTTGGTGCTTATTTGATTTATAAATATGTTCCCTCAAACTAAAAAGTTTGGGGGATTTTTTAGTTGGGGGGGTCTTACTAATATAATGAAAATTACACTTTTTGCGTATTTTTATAGTAAATTGCGTATAAGTATAGGATAATTGTGATTTGAACCCCCTATGAAACTACTTAGTATTGAAATTAATTTGATATGTATTATAATTTTTTGTAAAAGAAGTTGATTCAATTTAGTTTTATTAACGATTAAAGGTTTTATCTTTAGCATGTATATGGGAAAGGGTTACTTTTATAATATTTAGGAGGTTAAAATGAAAAAAAAGATATTTATATCTGTATCTATTATATTATTTCTTTTGGTGGGATGTACAACTAAGAATTATTCAAAAAAAATCAAAATACTAGAAGATAAGATAATATCATTAGAATTGAAAATAAATGAACTAGAAAGCATTATCGGAGATCCTGACTCATTAAATAAGGAAACAAATGATGGTAAATGGCCTAGTTATGTTTTTGATAGTAATGGTAACTATATTACTTTTTTTAACTTAAAAGAAAAACTATTAAAAAAATACTTATACAATTATGATTATCTTGTACAACAATTTCCGAAAGATAACAATTTTTCCTTTTATCTACCAGAAAAGTATAAAGAAAAACTTTTAACTATAGATTTTAATGATTTTACAGCAAGGCCTTTTATGTTATATAGGGAATATCGACATTATGAACATTACATTCAATACAATACTATATCAGAATTGACTTAAGGAAGAACCTAAATAGATGGATGACTTTTTGAATTCAAATTTAAATATAATATCAGAGTATTAATTGATAAAATAAAAGAAATACTTTCTAAGGCTCTTAGTATAATTAGGTTACTAGCTAAATCATATGGTAACCTTTTTATTGTGGTAAGTGTGAAAAATGAAAAAGCTGGAAGAAAGTTAGGCTCTTGGAATATGATTTTGTCTGACAAACTGTTCGCTTGTACAGTGTTCCCAGAATTTGGCTTAGCTGGTTGAATCAATAGAGTTAGCGTAACGCGTTAAAATAAAGAGATAATAATGTATAAGTATTAACCAGTAGAATTATTGTAGTAGGAATAGTAAACCAATAACAGGAATTGATGTAGCAAGTGTGAAAAGCGCTGGAATCGCATATCGTGATCTAGAAAAGGTATATTCACAATTAAATTTGAACATGCAGCGGAAGGTTTAAAAATACTTGAGGATATGTGTTACTAGAACTAGAACAAGAAACAGGAAAAGTACCTAAGGTTATTTTAGAAGTAATTGGTCATTACTCAGTGCCATAGTTAAATTTTCTTCTGATAAAGGATATGAAGTAATATTCATTAATACTTTTATTTTTAATAGTTGTATTTTGATTATCAATTTCTTATCAGTTAAAGTATTTTTAAATATGAAATGTTGTATGAATATTATTTTGTAGAAAACATGATATAAATGAACTCTAGGAGGTTATAAATATAATACGAAATAATAATTTTATAATTAAAAACATTTATTAAAAAACTTTCAAATTCTTAAAATTTGTGGTATATTTAAGAAAAGAAATTGAATAGGGAATATTAAACTTGGGAGGATATTATTATAAATGATAGAAGTTAAAAATTTGACAAAAATATATAATTTACAAAAAAGCACTGAAGTTATTGCATTAAATGATATAAGTTTAAATTTTAATACTACTGGATTGGTTTTCATAGTTGGTAAATCTGGAAGTGGAAAATCAACATTACTAAATATATTAGGCGGTTTAGATAGTTATACTAGCGGTGAAATATTTGTCAATGGTAAATCAACAAAAGAGTTTACACAAAGCAACTTTGATGACTATCGGAATACATACGTTGGATTTGTATTTCAAGAATATAATCTTTTAGAAGATTTAACAGTGGAAAAGAATATTTCTATCGCACTTGAACTTCAAGGGATTAATAAAGATTCTCGTGAAATAGAATCTATTTTAAAGGAAGTAGACTTAGAAGGATATGGAGAGAGAAAACCTCATGAATTATCAACAGGTCAAAAACAGAGGGTGGCTATTGCAAGAGCATTAATAAAATCACCGGATATTATTTTGGCAGATGAACCAACAGGTGCGTTAGATTCTGAGAATGGAAAACAGTTATTAGAATTACTAAAAAAATTGTCTAAAAATAAACTTATTATAGTGGTAACCCACGATAGAGATTTTGCTGAGACATATGGAGATAGAATTATTGAAATATCTGATGGAAATATTATTAGCGACAGAAAGATTGAAGAAGAGTTTGCAAATGTTCAAAATAATAATTGTAGCTTGAATAAGGATATATTAAAACCATCTCTATTATTAAAGTTTTATTTAAAATTGGGTTTACAGGGTTTAAAAAGAAAAAAGACAAGACTAATTAGTGCAATATTATTAGCAGCTTTTGCATTTATATTGTTTGGATTAATAGATACAACTAGGTACAATAAAGAAGAAATGACATTAAATTCATTTTATGACTCGGGTATAGATTATATCCCATTTAGAAAAACACAGTTTTATTTCGATGAAAATGATGAAGTACGACAAAATGAATCTTACCTTTCTGAAGTAGATATATCGAAACTTGAGCATAAATTTCCGAATTATATATTTACACCTGTTTTTAGACAATATAATTACTCATATGAAAGTTATTTATACAATGAAGATGCAGATAAAATAGAGAATTATTACTTCAATAAAGAAATAAACGGTACTATTGAAATCACTAACGATTTAATGGATAATTATAACCTTAAACTTCTAATTGGTATGATACCAAAAACAGATAATGAAATTTTAATAACTAAATATACATATATGACTTTTCAAAGGTATGAATTTAATGATTATGGTAAAATGGTTGAAATTGATAAACTTGATGATATGATTGGGAAATTAATTTCTTTAAATGGCAAAGAATTTAAGATTACAGGAGTCATTGATACTAACTTTAATGAAGATAGATATAATGTATTACTTAATATGAAATCTTCAAGTTCATTACATGATACATTAAAAAAAGAAATTGAAGAATATTTAAGGTTCGGACTTCATAGTTTGATTTATGTAAAAGAAGGTTATTATAATGATTATTTAAATCCAGTATATACAGGAGTTAACGATAATGGTGGGAAATTTGAATTTTTCAAACCAGAAGATGATTCAATCGCTGGAGTATATGGTGGAACTGGATCAGTCTCAAAGATAATAGATACTTCTTATGATATATTATGGAAAGATGGAATTGTAAGAAATGAGTTAGCAGAAAATGAAGTGATTATACCCATTCATTTGATACCAAAGGATATAGCTATTGGATCAATTCAACCATTTGATGAATTACTACAAAAAACTACTGAAGAACTAATTGAAGAATTTGCTGACCAACATTTCTATGAAATTGAAGAAGAATTTAATTATAATGGCTACTATAACTATACAGCTGATGATTATGCAAATTATATAATAACTCACGTGGAAAATGACTATCATGAGGGGTATGATAGAGACTATTTTAAAAAATCTGCCATAGACAAATTACTAAATGAAGTATATTTTGATGCATTTAAATTGATAAAATTTTTAGATAGAAATCATATACCTATAGATAATTATGAAGAAAAAGTAAAAGTTGTAGGTTTTTATGGACCTTATGAAACAAATTATGATACTCCTCCAATTATTGTTTCAAATAAACTATTTGAAGATTTTTTAGAAACTTATATAGGGGTGTAACCGTCAAGTACTTTTGAGCCAATTTTGAAAAATAATTTTGAGCCATTTCCGATAAATAAGATAGAGCCATTTGTGTTAATTATTGAAAATGG
>JAWLBU010000072.1:0-9383 GCA_041687555.1 Haloplasmataceae bacterium
ATTTAAATACATTAAATTAAAGAATATTAAATAAATTGGGGGAATCTTAATGTCAAGAAGAAAAAAGTATAAAATATTGTTAAAATTATTAAATATTTTAGCTTATTTTGAATATATTGTTGCCTTCGGATTAGTTTTAATTTTCATCCTATATTTAATTAAAATACCGTTTATGAATTCCGGTAACGCCATTTTATTAGCGCTATTCTTTATCCTGATGCTAAAATCGATACAGGTGTTTGAGAGAAAATTAATGAGCAAATTAATAAACACATAGAATATATATGTATAATATCGAAATAATAATTAATCATATATTTGAGGTGTTTACATGAACGAATCATTCTTAAACTCAGTAAGAAACAGACGATCAATCTATAGTATCGATAATACTTCGCCGATATCCGATAATAAAATTACCGAAATCGTAAACGAAGCGGTAAAATACACTCCAAGCGCCTTTAATTCTCAAAGTGCGAGAGTCGTCATTCTTTATGGCATACAACATGAAAAATTCTGGGATATAACCACCGATATATTAAGAAAAATCGTCCCGGCTGAAGCCTTCGGTTCTACGGAACAAAAAATGAAAAGCTTTAAAGCCGGACATGGTACAATTTTGTTCTTTGAGGATCAAAATGTCATCACAAAGCTTCAAAATGATTTCGCATTATACAAGGATAATTTTCCGATATGGAGTGAACAGTCATCGGGAATGCTTCAATTTGTCATATGGACGGCTTTAAGCGATAACGGTATAGGTGCTTCATTGCAGCATTATAATCCATTAGTTGACGAAGAAGTCAAAAAAACATGGAATATAGATAAGTCATGGAAATTAATCGCACAAATGCCTTTTGGTAAACCCGTGGAGGCACCCGGTACAAAGGATTTCCTACCGTTAGAAAACCGGGTCAAAATATTTTCCTAAAAATACTTCATTCGAAGTATTTTTTTTTACTCATATTAGTGATATACTTATAGGAAATAATTTTAAGAGGTAAGAATATGCTAGTAAAAGGGAATTTAAACAATATTGACTTAATAATGAATTATGTGAAAAAAGAGCCGTCGATTAATCTGTTTATAATTGGTGATATTGAACAATTTGGTCTGAATGAAGATTTTCTCGAGGTCTATTTACAGTATCAGAATAATGCGATAACCGCATGTATTCTACGTTATTATCGTAATGCGATTGTCTATAGTCATACGGATAACTTTAACACTGATGAAATCATAGACTTATTAAAGACATTTAATTTTCGTTATTTAAGCGGTAAGAAAACGGTGATTGATAAATTAATACCTTATCTTGATGATATCGATAAGATTAATGAATGTTATTTCTGTGAATTAAGAGATGGAAAGGACTTACCAAAAGTTACACTAGATATAAAAACAGCAACCGTTGATGACCTTAATAAAATCTATGAATTATCCAAACTGGTCGACTTTGCCTCCGAAGATTTTTTTGAATCAGCGAAAAGAAGGCTGGAGACAAAAGCCGGTCGCTGTTACTTTATTGAAACGGATAATAGAGCTGTTTCCACAGCCCAAACATCAATCGAAGCAAGCACTTCGGCAATGATTGGCGGAGTTACAACGCATATCGATTACCGTAATCAAGGGTATGCAACCCAGGTTGTATCAAAACTGTGCCAAGATTTAATTAATGAAAATAAAATGCCTTGTTTATTTTATCATAATCCAAAGGCCGGCTCTATTTATCACCGGATTGGCTTCCAAGACATTGATAATTGGATAACGATAAAAATGAAAAATCAGTAGTACTATTTACTACTGATTATTTTAATTCTAATGTGGTCAAGCAAGTGTTGCTGTCAGCATAGGTTGTGATAGCAGCCGATGCTGTTTTTCCCTGATAGGTAACAGAAATGTTACCTTTCATGTTTTTAGGTAACCAAATACCGAAAAAACCATTATCACCGCTTGTATACTCATCATCAACGATTACTTTTCCGCTTGTGTCAGTGACTAAAACAGAAATTGTTTTATTTACTAATTCTCCTCGGCAAGTCACGAGATTATGATTAGAACAAGGATGCGTATCATTGATATAAGGAGCTATTGACAAATAAAATTTATTCTTCGGTAATTCATAAGTAAATTGATTGTTAGAATCACTTAACATTAAGGTTTTACCGTTAATTGCTGCCTTAAAACCGGTTTTTTCGTCAATATTATTATCAAGATACTCCACCATTTCCTCAAAAGATAATCCGTTCAGATGATGTTTTTCAAGGAATGCTTTTTCGGCTTTTGATTTTTTTGGCCATATTATCACTATTAATACTGCCAATAATATAATACCAATTATATAAGGAATATTTTTTTTATTCATATTATAACCTCATCCGTTTTAAATTTACGGTTTAATTATAATAAATAATTGTGGAGAATTTATGGATTGATTATAAGTCTAAATTTTCCAACAATTTTTTTAGATTTCTGATTTCATCATCGGTAAGGGTAATCCCTTTTCCCATGCGATTATGTTCGGGATTCCAATCTCTGATATCATATTTCGGTTCATTATCATTCCAGCTGACTAAGTTCAACTCCTTAATCCAGCCTTTACTGCCTTCAGATATAACTCCGATCGTTTTTTTAATTTCAAATTTGATGTCCGCCATCTTTTCATCCTCCTTAAGAATAGTCATATACTTATACGCTCTATGTATTAAGATTATACTAAAAATAAAGAAAAGTAACCACAATTATTTGTAATTACTTATTTTTTTGATACCATTCAATTATTTCTGTTTTGTTCATCGGTATGGCATAATAATAGCCCTGGGCATAATCACAACCCATTTCGATAAGTGAGTTAACATGCTCCAGTTGTTCGACACCCTCTGCCAAAACTTTCATCCCGAGTTTATGAACCAAATCTATCGTCGACTTAACAATGTGTTTAACTCCTAAGTCCTTATTCATTTGATTGATAAAATATTTGTCTATTTTCACAATGTTTATAGGTAATTGGCTCAAATATGATAAGGATGAATAACCCGTACCATAATCATCAATCGACAACATTATGCGGTTTTCTTTTAAATTACGGAGTAAGTCGATACTGGCATTAGGATTAGCCATTAATGCTGATTCCGTTATCTCAAACTCGATACTGTACTCTTTCACATTATGATCATTAAGAAGATCGACGACCTCATCGAAAAAGTTCGGATAGTACAGATTCTTTGTTGAAATATTAACCGAAATGGTGGTCTCAATACCACATTCTTTTAAATCATGCAACTGTATTAAACTTTGGGAAAGTACCCAGTTAGTCAAAGGATTAATTAATTGCGTTTCCTCAACAAGAGGGATAATTTTCATCGGACTTATCATCCCTATTGAAGGAACTTTCCAACGTAATAGTGCTTCTAATCCGATTGGTTTATTGGTCCTTAAGTCGATTTTCGGCTGATAATAAACCTCCAATTCATCATTATTTAACGCTTTATGAAACATGCCCAACAACTCAATATTTTTCTTATGAATTAGATGTTTACTTTCAAAGATTTGATAACGAAGATTTAATTTCTGTGCATTATATGCGCTCGCATCAGCATGTTTAAAGGCCACTATCAAATCATTTCCGTCATTTAAACCGGCTATTCCCATGGAAAATTCCACATATAACGGTATTCTATCGATATAAAAAGTCGTATTTAATGTATTTAGGATATTATTGATATAAAAATCGATATCTTCTTTAAATAAACATAACCACAGCTTATTGTTTTCCGCATGAATAATTCTGACATCATTTCCTAAAATCTTACCGATTCTGATATAGATTTCTTTTACAAGTTTGAAATAATTACTCTTGCTGATTAATTCGATGATATTTTCATGGTTATTAATGATAATAGTCATGACTAGCTTTGTATTTACCGAAAAATCCTCGTTATTTATCAAAATGTCTTTATTTAAAATATTCGCATTTGGTAGCCCGGAATATTGATTATGCGTCAATAGCTTCACGACTTTCTTAGTATTAATTCTAAAAATATTAGACATCATACCGCTTATAACACCGACCAATAAAAAGATTACCAGGCGATAAACCCAATTAAATGTCTTTTGCATCTCATTGTTGATAGTGTCTAACGGCATAAGCGGTCCCAATAAAATTCCGGCAACTAAACCGGTAATGACGCCTCCTTTAACGCCAAAAGATATGGTGGATAAGATGATCGGTATATACATCGTATGTGAATACACATACTTTGTTCCACCCGTCTGATAAACAAAAAAATAAACCAAACCGATAAAGGCAGCTAAAATAACAATACTATATAATCGTTGTAATCCTTTTGGGAAAAAAATATAGTCTAGAAATTTATTTACATAATCATTACTCATCTCTATCCCTCAAAACTAATGGATGACAACATTTTATCACAAAATGTTGTTTTATGCAACAAAATGTCGATATCATCAATAAAACCGCAAAAAAAAAGGTAAGTTATTTAGCAACAAGCTTACCTTTTCCGTCTCTTTATTGTTTATACTTCTCTAATATTTCTTGCTTTTCTCTTAAAAATTCTGCCTCGGTAAAAATACCTAAATCCAACATTTCCTTAGCTTTCTTTAATTCTTTATACTTATTGTTGATATTCTTACCAAGTGGTTTTCCGTCATTTAACAATCTTAAAATCCAACTATAGGCGCTTCTTTCACCACTTCCCTGATAGGAGTTATACAGTAAAACCACTACTGACGATATGAAAAGATGGATGAAAAACCAATAAAAGGCAAAACCAAATCTGCCGCTTCTTACGATGCCGGCGATTTTTTCCTTAAAAATTCCATAGTCCTTATCAGCAACAACCCAGATGACTAGACTGATAAAAAGAACTAATGTGAAGGCTAAGGTACCCAAGAATGTCAGTTTGGAACGTTTACTATATTCATCATCATAGGAACATAGGAATAACGTCGTTAAATAACCACCAAGAATAATTATAAAGAATAACCAGCCGATTTTAGCTCCATAAATATTTTCAAAGATATTTATTCCACCCTTGGCATTTCCTAATCGCACAATGTAATAATTGGTGCTAAAAGCAATGATAAAGGTGATAAGTGATCCTAAAACAAAGAATTCAATTCTTATTTTTTGGAGAAAACCCCTAATGTCATTGATTATTTTACTCATAAGCTTATCCTCACTATTTATATATTAATATAATAAACACACATTATTATACCAATATTATTTATACTAAATAGACGGATAAAATATGATATTAAATAGAAAAAGATAACTTTAAAATTGTGCTTCCAATCGATATATCCGCTGCCCTAATTTATGAAATCTTTCCTCATACTCAGTCATGACATTATCTAAAAAATCAGAGTTATGCAAATCCAAACTGATAAAGTTAAATTTCATGCCGAAATGGGACATACTGACAATCGAGTATTCAAACAGCTTCTGATTATCCGTTTTAAAATGTATTTCCCCGTCAGCCTTTAATATATCCTTAAATATTTGCAAAAACGATTTATGTGTCAAACGTCTTTTTTCATGACGATTTTTCGGCCATGGATCGGAAAAATTTAAATAGATTCGTGATACTTCACTATTTGAAAAGACTTCGTTTAAAACTTGTGCATCAACTAAGATTAAAATGACATTGGCTAGAGGATTCTCCTTTAATTTTTGCACGGCTCTTAATATGACACTATCCACAACCTCAATCCCGATATAATTAATATCGGGATTTTTTTGAGCCATTTGGATGATAAACTGTCCTTTACCCGTTCCTACTTCAATGTGAATCGGGTTTTCATTTCGAAAATACTCCATCCATTTCCCTTTATATTTTTGTGGTTCTAATATTACATAATCTGGATTTCCCTTCAATATTTCCATCGCATTAGCGACTTTTCGTAAACGCATTTATTTCACCTATCTAGTTAAATTATAAATTGCTTCGGCATAGATAGCGGCAGCTTTATATAAATCCTCTAATTCGGCATATTCATTTGGCTGATGAATTAATGCTTCTTTATTAGGAAATTCCGGTCCGAACGCGACTGCATTTTTTAAACTCCGGGCATATGTGCCGCCACCGATTGTTAGTAGTGGTGTTTTATTATCACCAGTGTATTTAATATAAGCATTATGTAATGTCTTAACCAAATCACTGTTTGGATTGACATAATGCGGTTTGGAATCGCGGTTTATGTGATATTGATAACCAAATTCTTGAGCTTTTTCATTTAACACCTTTGTCATAGCGTCAATATCGGTATTAATCGGATAACGGAAATTTAAGAAAAAAGTAAACTCATTATTTAGGTATTTTCCAATACCGACATTGCATGTCAAATCTCCCATTTCCTCGTCGGTAAAATCAACATTGGTTTTTTTCATTCGCGAATCAAATGTTAAATATTTGCAGGCAAATTTTACCATTTGATTATCGATTTGTTCATTTAAAAAGGTAAGGAGAATAAACCCGGCATTTAAGCCATTATTCGGTTCCATTCCATGAGCACTTTTACCATAAGTAATTAACTCCACCCGATCATTATCCAATTCCTTTACCTCGCCCTTATACTCTAGTTCCCGTAAGAATGATTCGAAGGCTTTCTTATATTTACTGTCTACTACGGCGACGGCTTTGTCAGGTACCACATTTGTTCTTTCACCAAATGTCATACTGTATAAACCATTTTGTTCGCATTTACCGGTAATCGTAGCATCTAATATCCCTTTTTCACCATAAATCAACGGAAAGTTAGCATCGGGAGCAAAACCCAAGTCAGGCATCGGCTCTTGTTTTAAATAATGATTAAGACCCCTCCATCCGGATTCCTCATCAGTCCCTAAAATAATGCGAACGCGTTTATTAAACTTAACGCCCATATCAACAAGCATTTTTAAGGCATAATAGACAACCATCGTCGGTCCTTTATCATCAAGTGCGCCACGGGCATAAATCTTACCGTCTTCAATCGTCGCGCTAAATGGCGGATATCTCCAGCCATCCCCCGTGGGAACGACATCCAAATGACATAGAATACCTAAAATTTCTTCACCCTCACCTACTTCGATATGTCCCGCATAATTATCGACGTTTTTGACCGTGAAATGATGTTTTTTTCCTAAATTAAGCATGTATTCGAGCGCTTCATGTATACCGTCCCCAAAAGGATGAGGATTATCAGGATTATATTCCGTTAATACACTGGGAATTTTCAATAATCCCTGTAAGTCTCGTAAAAAATCCTCACGATATTCCTTAAATTTCGCAAAAAAGTTTTCCATTACAATACCTCCAATTTATTTTCATTGATAAATAATAAATCAAGTTCCTGTTTGCTTAATTCCTTATAAGCTCCTAATGAAAGGTTATCATCCAATTTTAAACTACCGATTTGTACTCGCTTCAAATAGGTGACGACTTTATTAACCTTTTGAAACATCCTTTTTATCTGATGAAACTTCCCTTCCGTGATTGAAACATAGGCTTTTTTATCATCAACAATTTCAAGTATCGCTTTTTTTGTCATATATGGTTCATTATTCCCATCGAGAATTTCCATTCCTTCTTTAAATAATCTTACGTCACTTTCATATAGGGACTTATTTAACTCCACATAATAAGTTTTATATATGGCTTTCTTAGGATGGGTCAATTGATGGGCAAATTGTCCGTCATTGGATAATATCAGTAATCCCTCGGTATCAATATCCAGTCTACCGCAAGGGAATACGTCATAGATTGATATTTTTTCATCAAGCAAATCGATCACTGTTTTATGCCTATTGTCAAATGTCGCTGAAATATAACCGCTCGGTTTATTCATCATAAGATAGATATATTTTTGATACCTAATTTTTTTCCCGTTAACAAAAATAAGATCATTGTTTTCATCAATATGCATACTGCTATCTTTGACTATTTCATTATTTACCGTTACCAACTTATTTTTGATCATTTTTTTTATTTCCGTTCGTGAGCCGTATTTAAGATTTACCAGTAATTTATCCAGGCGCATAATCGATCTCCCATTTTTTTCCATTTACAATTAATAATTATAACATAAATTAAATAAACAAAGAAGTTTAATAGGCACATAATCATCATTAAAACATACAATACTATTGAAATATCTGTTAGGGGAGTGAAACAATGTACCCACAGCAGCCATTTGTAGAACAAGGCATGTATGGTTATGCAAAAGCTCCGGGAATGTATCCGCCAGGTCCTGTTTTTCCCAAACCTCCTAAAGCCCAGGTAGGACCATTGTTCGGTGAGGAACAATATAATCTTGATGCCAGGTTAGATCGCATTGAGCGTGAAATTGTTGAGATTAATCGTCGTTTAAATATATTATCACGGCGAGTCCGTCGTATTGAAAACTTCTTAAATATCAGAGAAGACATTTAATCAAACCTCCTTCAAACTTACATATCTGTTAATAGGATATGTAAGTTTTTAATTTTACTTAAGCCGGAATGATTATTTTTAAGATAAATCCTTTATTATACTGATAATTTACCTTTCCTTTTATGCCCTCAATTCTCTTTTCTATACCCAGTAAACCATTTCCTTTAACTAACTGCTCACATCCTTTACCGTTATCCTTTATAACAATATATATCAGATCATTATCCCTATAAAAATTGATTTTTACCTCACTTGCTTTTCCATGTTTTATACTATTTGTCAATGCTTCTTTTATTGTCTGAGAAATAAGATGCTTATGTATATTTAATATTGTGTTTAGATTTTCTTCTAATTGTAAATAGATCTTAACCTTATTAGCTATCTCCATTTGTGATATGATTCTTTTTAATGTTTCAATTAAACTCACATCATTTTCATCCTTTAAAGCATAGACTGCTTTTCTTAGGTTTGTTAAACTATCCTTTGTGATTTCACGTGATTTTGCGAGTAATTCTGCTGTTTTATGAACATCCTTATCAAGCATATTTTCCATGACATCTAGGTGCATGCTTAAAGCTACTAAGCTATGTCCCAAGTTATCGTGAATTTCTGTCGCAATTCGATTACGTTCCTTTGCGACGGTTAAGGATTCAATTTCTTTATTAAGTAATTCCACTTTTCTTTTTTCTTTTCTTAAAGCCTTAAAGGAAAATAAACTGATTAAATAAAAAATTAGATAAAGTAAGATCATTATTGTATCCAATACATTTTCTTTTTCAAATTCAGCATAACTGAAAAACATTTGCATAACGACAAATAAAATCAGGGAAGTTTCAAACGCCAAAAAAATTTTAGCGATCTTACTATCATTATAAATTACCAGCTCATAAAGCAGCATAAACATGTAGATCATTACATAACTGTTTAAATTTATGATAATTATGG
>JAWLBU010000073.1:0-8879 GCA_041687555.1 Haloplasmataceae bacterium
AATCAAAGATACAAATGTTATTTTACTTATATTACTATCACTTACATTTATTATAAGCCGCTATGATCATTCATTTATGGTGATAGCTATTTTAGTTTGGACTAGCAAAAACAGTTTAAAGCTTAAAGATTTTTTATATCATAAAAAAGTGAGCGCTTCAGTAGTATTGCTTTCTGTTCTGATAAGTGCTTTATTATCGTTTATGAGTTTTTTTGACCATTTTTTTTTCAATTAACTATAGAAGACTTAGGAGAAAGTAGTATGTTTCTTTCGTCTACAAATTTATGGTTTTTATTTACATCATGTATTTTTAAACCATTCATTGAGGAGTTATTTTTCAGAGGGTTCTTATATAACTTTTACAAAAAAAAAGGGATTAGAAAAGCTCTAATTATAAGCAGCATATTATTTTCAGTACTACATTTAGATTTATATAGAATTATAATATTATTTATTGTAGGTGTCTTCTTAGCATTGTTGTATGAGATAACTCAATGTTTCTGGATACCCGTCTTGATACATGGCAGTGGAAATGCAATTCATACTTTTATAGTAATGCAACCTATGTCGAGTTATATGAAAATATTTTTATACTGGCTTCATGGAGGCAATATGTTGCTTTTCAGGCTAAAACTTTTGCTAATATCTATATTCTTATTCATATTGATTATATTAGTTGCCATTCTGATAATGCGCATCACTGGTAACAATCTTCAAGGGGAAAAATTAATAATAAAAACTAATTAATAGAAATTAGGCGAGTTATCAATTTAATTAATTTTTAGAATGAAACTTAGATACAGCATCAGTACTGTTATAAAGATTGTGTTCACACAAATTATTGGCGCATGGGTTATTTTTTCCCACATACGGTTCTGGCTATCGGGGAATAGCAAGATGTTAATTGCTTAATAGGTCTGCATAAGGTTATAGTTTAAATCTTAAAACCCATACGCCAAATATGAAAACATATCTTACCTATATATTAATGGAACTGTATTTAGGAGGCAAGCTATAATTATGGAAGATAAAAAAGTAATTGCTCGCATTTATGAAATCATAAAAGAATGTATTTGCTTGATTCACGGTTATAATAGGTATTTTATATTTATAACTATTATTATTGCAATACTACAGGGGATTATTCCTGCATTATCCATGATAACAATGCAAGCAATAATAAATATGCTCCAAGTTGAGATCTCAAATATTAGAACATTCATATTATTTATTGGATTGTATACCTCACTTGATATGTTATCTTCTCTGTTGACTGCATTATATGGATACTATTATACAAAATTTAGTGCAAATTTTGACAAGCATATAAAGACATTATTGCTTAATAAAGCTGCAGATCTTTCATTAAGAGATTTTGAGAATAGTGAAACTTATAATATTATAAACAGAGCGCAGAATCAAAGCGGGGATAACATATTATCATTTTTCAACTCTTTTATATCTATTATAAGAACATTTATTGCAATTTTATCGTCTGTTGCTATTCTAAGCAGGTTCAATATCAAACTTATAGCAATAATACTTATCATTCCTCTATTTAAATATATGTATTCTCTAAAAATAGGAAAGATTCAATACGAGGTTCAGGTTAATAGAACAGATAAGGAAAGAAGTATATGGTATATAAACTATTTGTTTATGACAGGAACTGCCTTTAAGGAAATAAGATTATATGGTTTAAAAGAATATCTAATCAAGAAATATAATGTTATAAAGAGAGCAATAATAGAGCAAGATATTGCTATTGCACGAAAATCAACAATTGTACAAACGATTTTGTCATTTGGAGATCAAATTGTTTCAGGCACAATATTTTATTATTTGGTACATTGCGGTATTAGAAAATTAATATTAATTGGTGATGTAATTACTTATACAAAATGTATTTTTTCTATCAAGAGGGATTTAGAGACTATCCTGTCATTGTTCAGTTCAATTGCAAAAAGCTCGTTATTTATAGGGTTATTATTTAAATTCATCAATTTAGAAGTTGATAAAGATAAAAGTAATAAAGATGCTATAAAAATTAATGAAATAAATAGAATTCAATTAGATAATGTTTCTTATAAATATAAAGGAGCTAAGGATTATGCTTTAAAGAATATCTCATTAACTATTGATAAAAACTCAGTTTTGGCTGTTGTTGGTAAAAATGGTTCAGGAAAATCGACTTTAATAAAAATAATATTAGGATTTTATGATGATTATGAAGGAAATATTCTTATAAATGGAATAGACATAAAAAAAATTGATAAGAAGGAGTATCAAAAGCATGTGGCCTGCATTTTTCAAGATTATATGAAATATGAAGCTTCCTTGAGAGAAAATGTATCTTTTGGAAGTATATCCAATATCCATAAAGACGATAAAATAATGAACATGCTAGATTTTGTTAAATTAAATAAAAATATCTATAAAGATGAAGGTTTAGATACTATTATAGGAAGTTGGTTTGGAGATAAACAGTTATCTATCGGGGAGTGGCAAAAAATAGCCATTGCCAGAGGGCTTATTAGAGATGCTGAACTATATGTTTTGGATGAACCGGATTCTTCTTTGGATGCAGAGGCGGAATTTAAAATGTTGAATGCATATAAGAAAGTTTTTAGAGGAAGGCTAGGAATATTTGTCTCGCACAAAGTAAGTCATGTTAACCAAATAACTGATAGAGTTGTGGTACTTGATAAGGGACGTATAGTTGAGGAAGGGAATCATGAAAAATTAATGAAAAATCAAGGAGTATACTATAACCTTTTTAGAATCCAAAAAGGATATGGTATATATAATCTAAATAGTAAAGATATGTTTGAAAGGAGTAATTATGAAGAGGTTATTTCAGGATAGCAATCTTTTATATGATTGGCAACTTACTGCAGTTAATAATATAATTGAACATTTCTTATCCAGATTGGAATATGATATTAAAAATAATAAATGTAATGATGAAGGGTTGACGGGCTACCTGATTATTATTGGAGAATTGATTGAATTAATGTCGGAACAAAGTAAATGGCTGGAATACTCATATAAAATAATGGAAGGGTTGAAGAAAACTATACAAGATGGGAAGGTTAAGACCATAGGTGCTTTTGGAGGATTCACTGATATTTTATTTGCAGTAAAACTTTTCAATTCTAAGACTGGATACTATAATAGATTTTTAAAAACGGTGGAAAACCTTACACTAGAGATAGCTAAGGATTATATTAAAAGATGCCAAGTAAATATTAGTAATTTAAGAGATTATCATTATGACTTAGTAAGTGGATTAACAGGTGTAGGTATGTATCTTTTATGGGATGAAGATATCAATAATAGGAAAGAAGAAGTATTAAAATCCATTCTTGATTATTTTGTCTGCTTATGTAGAGATAATTTATATCAAGGTAGTATTGTACCTGGTTGGCATATCAAATATGAAAATCAAACAAGAGAAATAGATTGTGAAAATTTTAGTAATGGTAACCTTAACTTTGGCATGGCTCATGGCATTTTAGGACCTCTACTCGTATTATCAGAGGCTTATAAAAAAAGAATCATAGTAGAGGGACAAACAGAAGCAATAAAAAAAATACTTGATGTGTATATGAGGTTTAAAATATTGGGTATAGATGGAGTTTACAATTGGCCATCTCAACTTAGAATTGAAGATTTCATTGATAACAATTGCATTGATAGGGTCAGACAGCCACGAGCGAGTTGGTGTTATGGAAACACTGGAATTTCAAGAGCTTTATATCTGGTATCGAAGAATGTAGGCGATGATGAGTTGTTGCATTTTTCTATAAATAATTTATTACATATAGCAAATCTTGATAATAAAAAATATCTTTTAGAATCGCCGATAATATGTCATGGTTACGCTGGAGTACTTGCAATACTAAACTTATTATATAGAGAAATGGGACATCCTGTTTTAAAGAACAAAATACATGAGTTGATAGCAGAAATTATAAAACTGTATGATGATAATTTTTCTTATGGGTTTATGAACTGCGGTACTGTAGACAAAGATGGAATAAAAGTGAAAGAATACATAGAATTTTTTGATATGCTTAATGGTGCAACAGGTGTTGTGTTGGCCTTAATATCAGTTATGAAAAAGAAGACAATTTGGGAAAGACAGCTATATATTGTTTAAGAGGAGGATAAGGATCAATGAGTATGGATCTTTGCATGAGTGATAATTATTTGAATTTAAATAATGAATATGTTGAGAAAATCAATATTATTATATCAAGGTATTTCAATGATTTAAATAATTGCATTGAAAAAAATGAGATAAATAAGAATTTACATTCTGAATATCTAATGGCAATAGGTGAAGGTTATGATTTTTTTAGCGATAAAGATGAATGGCTGGAAAACTCTTATAAAATAATGGAATGCTTAAAAGAAGATATAGAGCAAAGTAGAAATATAATTGGGCTAGGGTTGTTTGGAGGATTGTGTAGTATAGGATTCTCATTGACATTGTTTAATAGAAAAACAGGATGTTATAGTAGATTTTTGAATAGTTTAAACAGTATGATTTTCTCTTATACAAAAATTTGTTGCGAATCTGTCATGAATGATATTAACAGTATGAAAGCATCATATTACGATGTTATAAGTGGATTATCAGGTATTGGGCTATATTTATCAGAATGTGAATCAAGCAAAGAAAGGAATGAAGCTTTGAAATTATTGCTGGAATGTCTTGTTCATATAGTTAATGGGAAACATCAATATAAAGGCAGACAAATACCTAATTGGCATATTGAATCTAAAAATCTAGTACGCGAAGATGAAAAAATCACATTCCCTAATGGAAACTTTAATTTTGGAGTTGCTCATGGTCTTATTGGGATAGGATATACATTATCTAAAGCTTATAGTAAAAATATAACTGTAGATGGACAAGCTGGAGCAATAAAAGAAATATTAGATATATATAAGAAATATGGTGCTCCTAATGCTGAAGGAATATTCCTATGGCCTGGGCAACTTAAATATGAGGATTTTATTAACGATAATGTGGATATATTTAGAAGCAACAGGCAAAGTTGGTGTTATGGAGCCATTGGTATAAGCGGAGTTTTGTATATGATTTCAAAAATGATAGACGATAATAATACACGTAGTTTTGCATTAAATAATATTAGGAAAATTGCAGGAATAGATGAAGCAAGATATCAACTCAACTCACCAATTCTATGTCATGGTTATGCAGGAGCTTTATCTATATTTTTAAATATATATAAAGATGTTAATGATCCTATTATATATAATAGAATTGTAAAACTTACAGAAACATTGTTGTTCATGTACATTCCAAGTTCAAAATTCGGATTTCAAGATGTAATTTACGAAGATATAGGAAGAACATTTAAAACTAAACATGTAGATAAAAATAGCTTTTTGGAGGGAACAACTGGGATTATTCTTGTTCTCATGTCTTTATTAAAAAAGGATACATATTTTCAAAAACATTTATTATTGGAATGACTGATTAGCTTTCATCAAGCAATTTCACAATCAATTCGATTAATAATTAAATTGCTTATTATATTATTAACCGAAAATTCAAAATCAAATGGAAAGATATATGATGACAATTTTTTAAATTAAAAAATAATTTTTATATCTCACTTTATAAGAATATACAAACGGCATTTTCGTTATGAGGATACTCATTTTAAGAATATTAAATATATAATTGAATTTATAATAGATGAATTAAGTTTACACCTGGTATTTATAACAGCCTATAAAATAAAGTAACATATTTGAAAATCCTATTATTATACCTCTTATGCTTAAAATTCTGCCTCTTATCCTATATTTATTTTTTTTCTAGTAATGTTTTAGTATATTTAGATTGGGTGATAGTTAGATAACTGAATTATGTTCTGTTTTAGCTATTAACTGATTCTAAATTCCAAAACTCATAACCCAATTTATACTGAAGGGGGGCATATATATGGACAAAATAAAGATTAAAGATATAAATCTTCTATTGCTAATTATGTTCCCGTTTACATTTCTTTATGTAATCCCTATGAGTCATATATTTATGTTTATAACCATTCAGGTTTGGGCTGGGAAATATGATTTAAGGCTAAGAGATATTTTACATTTTGAAAAAGTAAAATTATCCGTATTACTGCTTTCTGTTTTAATTGCAGTTCTTATGAAACTTGAATTTTTCTTACTATTTTTTAAGTCTTCAATTCAAACGGTGAAAGAGTATAGTTCATCATTATCTTTATCGGTTTGGCTAATGTTTTTGGCTGTTATTTTAGCTCCTTTTGTTGAAGAGTTGCTCTGTCGAGGAGTTTTATATAATTTTTATAAAAAGAAAGGAATTTTGCTATCTCTTATTTTGAGCAGTATATTTTTTTCATTGTTTCATTTTAATTTAAATGGGCTAATGGGAAGATTTATTATAGGTGTTATATTAGCTTTATTGTACGAAATAACTCAATGTTTTTGGGTTCCGGTATTGGTTCATACTAGCTATAACGCATTGACTGCTTTATTTGTATTTGAGCAAATAATTGAACCATTGCAGGCACTTATATATTGGTTGAAATCAGATAATACATGGTTCTCCGCAATCAAGTTTTGGCTTATATCTGCTGTATTGTGGGCATTAATTATTTTGATTTTGCTTTTGATAACGCGTATCAGCGGAAACAAAATATTTGACGGGCAGAAGCTAAAAAATATCAGTGTTATTAGAAATGATGAGCCGATTATAGATATACCATTGATAGTAGTTTTTATTTTAAGCGTAGGCATGATTGTTGGACGTATTGTGATTTCTTAGCCAATTTTAGTTTAAAATCCATTTGTTGAATACAATAATAAGATTTTATTAATTTAGGAGATGTATTCATGGACAAAATAAAAATAAGAAATATAAATCTTCTTTTGCTGATTGTGCTTCCACTTACATTTCTTATGGTAAGTCCATTGAGTCATGTATTAATGTTTATAGCAATTCAAGTCTGGGCACGAAGAAATGATATGAAACTTAGAGATTTTTTATATTTTAACAAAACAAAAGCTTCAATAGTATTGCTTTCTATTTTAATAGGTGCTTTATTGGCATTTATGAACTTTTTTAACCACTTCTACTTTAGGGTTGATATAGATTTTTTAGGAAAAAGCCAATTATCATCATTATCTGCTTTTTGGTTCTTATTAATCTTTTGCATTTTTGGACCTATTGTTGAGGAGTTATTTTTCAGAGGACTTTTATATAACTTTTACAAAAAGAAAGGCATATTAACTGCTGTTATTTTAAGCAGTGTATTTTTTTCGATTTTTCATTACGATTTATATAGGATAATTCTGATATTTATTATGGGTGTTTTTTTAGCATTGCTATACGAAATAACCCAATGTTTCTGGATACCAGTAATAGTTCACGGCAGTATAAATGGGATTCATACTCTTATAGTATTACAACCAATAGCAGGATTTCTGAAAGAATTTTTATACTGGCTCCATGGAGACAATGTATGGCTTTTTAGAATTAAGCTTTTGCTCATATCCATTGTATTATTTATGTTGGCTATGTCAGTCGTGTTTTTGATCATGCGCATTTGTGGTAACAACATATTTGAAGGGAGAAAAATTAAAGATTTGATATCAATAAGCAAAAATGATGATGAGCCATTGATAGACAGAAACTTGATATTAGTATTTGTTATTTGCATTATTCTTATTGTAAGTGTTGCATTTTCAAGCAAACTTGATTGGTACTAATCAAATATATATAGACTTATGTATGCTTAGGGGGTATATTAATGGATAAAATAAAGATTAAAGATTCAAAACTTCTTTTACTCATATTGTTGTTGCTTACATTTATTATAAGCCCATATAATCATTCATTTATGGTGATAGCTGTTTTAGTTTGGATTAGTAAAAATGACATAGAACTAAGAGATTTTTTATATTTTAGAAAAGTAAACACTTCAGTAGTATTGCTTTCTGTTCTGATAGGCGCTTTATTGGCGTGTATGAATTTCTTTGATCATTTCTTTTTTCGATTAACTATAGAAGGCTTAGGTAAAAGTAGCATATCTCTTTCGCCTGAAAATATTCGGTTTTTATTTACATTCTGTGTTTTTGCACCTTTCATCGAGGAACTATTTTTTCGAGGGTTTTTATATAACTTCTATAAAAAGAAAGGTGTCATAATAGCTCTAATTATAAGCAGCGTACTATTTTCAGTCCTTCATTTTGACTTGTACAGAATAATTTTAATATTTATTATAGGTGTCTTCTTAGCATTGTTATATGAGATAACCCAATGTTTTTGGATACCTGTATTGATACATGGCAGTGTGAATGCAGTTCATACCTTTATAGTAATGAAACCTGTGGTGAGATATATGAAAATGTTTTTATACTGGCTTTATGGAGACAATATGTGGCTTTTCAGACTAAAACTATTGCTGATATCCATTACCTTACTCATATTGGTTATATTAGTCACGATCCTGATAATGCGCATCAGCAAAAATAAATATATTTCAGGATAAAAATATTAAACTGTTCAATAAAAGTGAGACTAGCTATTGAAAATATATCTTTGATGCTAGTTTTTGCTATATGCGTTGGCAAAATTGTCGCACGGATTGTGCTTTCTAACAAGCTTAATCTACGTATGGGTTGGCTTGTTTCCTATGGGAATTATTAAAAAATGCTGTTTGAGATGATACAAGTGCAGCCTAATACTGCACTTGTTTTTATAAAAATCTACTGAGGATGAATATCTCTCCACATTCTTCTGTTGTATCTTATACCTTCATAATCGTCATTTACTATTTCATCATCGAATCTTGTGAAGCCTGGATCGAAAT
>JAWLBU010000074.1:0-8594 GCA_041687555.1 Haloplasmataceae bacterium
TTATATAATATTTTACCTAATTAGTCAATTATTGGTAATTCTAAAACAATTCTAATTGTTCATATTCCTGTTTACTTACTTTATTTTCATCTTTTTTTATAGATTCTTTTGCGCTAAAGACGTTGGTTAAGTTCGTCGTAATTTCGACTAAATTAAATAATTGCTCACTACTTGTCAATGCTTCATAAAATTTACCGTTACTTACAATTTCCGAATATGAATTAAGATTATTTGTCAGTGTCTGATAACTGTCTTCTTTTTCGACCACATACGGTTCATTTTCCTTGATGAATGCCGAACCGATGTAGTTATGGCTGTTTTTCTTAAGTGATTTTAATGTCATTGTTCCTCGATTTGTTCGTACCGAAAATGCAAGGTCCTGCAAATTAATTTTCTTAATGTAGCCCCTGTTTGTCATTAATATTAAGTCGTACTGTTCGTTATAAATATAATTGAAGCTTACCACTTCATCATCTTGTTTTAAGTTGATGCTTTTAACGCCGGAGGCTTTCAACATATTAACCGGAACCTGATTCTCGTTATATTTATTTAAATAGCCTTTTTTCGTTACGATTAATATATCCCTATCCAAATCATCTGATAAATAAGCATTTACTAATTCATCGTTTTCTTCTTTAAATGAAATGGCGGTGAATGTCTTATTATTGCGAGTGGTTTCAAACTCAGATAAAGGACTTCGTTTGATATAACCTTTTTTGGTAGCCATTATAACTAAGCGGTCTTTTCTGAATTTCTTAACGACGATTACCTTAACGATATGCTCATCCGGTTCAATGCGAATGATATCGTTTATATGCTGCTTAAATTCAGTGTTTTTGACCATTTCGATTTGGTGGACATTCAATAAAACATAATTTCCTTTGTTGGTAAAGAGTAATACCTTATCCAATGTATTAACTAATAAATTGGCGATTATATAATCCTTTGTGGTAACACTGGAATTTTCAACGAGTATTTCATTGCCCTTAGGTTTAAAGATTCTGATATAGCCCTGCTTTGTGATATTTAGGATAACCTCTTCGGCTTTGATCATTTCCGTTTCATCTATCTGGATGTCTTCAACCTCTTTTTGAATTTCTGTTTTCCGAGGACTGGAATAGTTCTTTCGGATTTGATCAAGTTCCTTAATTAATACCTTGACCAGTTTATCCTCAAAATTAATTATTTCCAACAATTCATTAATATAGCTCGTTAATTCTCTTGCTTCTTCTTCTAAGGTTTCCACATCAGTAGTCGTTAACCGATAAAGCTGTAATGTGACAATGGCTTCAGCCTGCTCCTCCGTAAAATCAAACTGCTTGATGATGTTTTCCTTGGCATCTGCTTTATTCTTTGAATGTCTTATCGTGTATATTACCTCATCAAGGATGGAAACCATCTTAATTAAGCCTTCTAAGATATGTAATCTTTTTTTCGATCTTTCCAGTTCATAATTTGAACGATTAATGACAACCTCTTTTTGATGATCGATGTAGGCGTCGATGATGCTCAACAATCCGAGCTGCTTAGGCTGTTTATTATGAATGACAACCATGTTGTAGTTATAATTTATTTTTAGTTCCGTATTTTTCAAGAGATAATTGATGATTAATTCTTTATTGCTGTCTTTTTTACAATCAACAACAATTCTTAATCCCTCTTTATCCGACTCGTCACGGCATTCCTCTAATCCTTCCAAGGTTTTGCTTAATCTGATTTCCTCTATTTTCTTTAGTAAATTGGCCTTATTTACCTCATAAGGAATTTCGGTAATGATAATCTGATTTTTCTTTTCATCAAAATAATATTTACAACGTATCACGATTTTTCCTTTACCGGTTTCAAAGGCGGCTTTTATTCCGTCAATACCCTGTACAATTCCCCCGGTAGGAAAATCCGGACCGTTTATTATGTTCATGATTTCATCCAATGAGCATAATGGATGCTTTAAGCGATATATGACAGCTGATATTACCTCATCGAGATTATGGGTTGGAATTTCAGTAGCGTATCCGGCTGAAATACCCTGAGCACCGTTAACCAAAATATTAGGAAACCGGGAAGGTAAAACAGTGGGTTCTGTTTCGGTGTCATCAAAGTTTAACGCAAAATCAACCGTATATTTATCGATATCCTTCAGTAACTCCTCGGCGATTTTCGATAATCTGGCTTCGGTATAACGCATGGCGGCGGGCGGGTCATTATCAATACTGCCGTTATTTCCGTGCATATCAATCAAAACCTCTCGCATCTTCCAATCCTGACTAAGTCGCACCATTGCTTCATAAACCGAGGTATCACCATGGGGATGATAATTACCGATGACGTTCCCTACGGTTTTTGCCGATTTACGATACGGTTTATCACTTAAATTTTTTTCCTTATACATCGAATATAGAATCCTACGCTGAACGGGCTTTAATCCATCCCTTACATCGGGCAATGCCCTTTCCTGAATGATATATTTGGAGTAACGGGCAAATCGCTCCGATAGTACCGTTTCTATTTTTTCATCGATAATATTATTAATTTCCTGCATGGTTTTGCCCATTATTTCATCTCCTCAATCCCAAAGTTGTCTTCTAATGTAAATGAAACGTTCTGTTCTATCCAGTCACGTCTTTGTTCAACCTGATCTCCCATTAATATCGTAAAGTAATGGTCAGCTTCAATAGCGTCTTCAATACTTACTCTAATTAATGTTCTTTTTTCGGGGTTCATCGTCGTTTCCCATAACTGGTCGGCATTCATTTCACCTAGTCCTTTAAAGCGCTGGATGGTGTAATTACCTTTTAACTTTCTGGTTTTTTCCTCCAGTTCCTCATCCGTATAAGCATAATCAATTTCATTTTTCTTATTGATTTTATATAAAGGAGGTAAAGCTATGTAGACCTTCCGATTTTCAATAAGCGGCGTCATATATCTGAAAAAGAAGGTAAGCAGTAAGATTTGAATATGAGCACCGTCGGTATCGGCATCGGTCATGATGATGATTTTATCATAATTAATTTTCTTTATATTAAAGTCACTGCCAAAACCACCGCCAATCGAATTAATCAGTAAATTGATCTCTTCATTTTTTAGGATTTCATTAATTTTGGCTTTTTCCGTATTGATGACTTTTCCGCGTAAAGGAAGAATTGCCTGGTACTTCTTATCCCTACCCTGTTTGGCACTGCCCCCGGCTGAAATACCCTCGACAATAAATAATTCACTTTTCCTGTTATCCTTGGTTTGAGCAGGTGTTAGTTTACCATTTAAATTTAAGTTCGTCTTGATTTTTTTTCCTAATCTTGCAATTTCACGAGCCTTACGAGCCGCTTCTCTTGCGTTTGCGGCTTTAATCGCTTTGGAAATGATCAAATCCAAGACATCCGGATTTTTCGTGAAATAGAATGTCAGTTCGTCACCAAGTAAACTTTCCACCGCATTTCTTGCTTCGGGTGTGCCTAATTTACTCTTTGTCTGTCCCTCAAATTGTAGTAGATTCTCAGGTATTCTCACCGAGATAATGCATGTTAAACCTTCACGAATATCGGTTCCTTCTAAATTTTTATCCTTTTCTTTTAAAAATCCGTTTTTCCGTGCTAGCTCGTTAATTATTTTGGTAATAATAGATTTGGCACCTATTTCATGAGTTCCCCCATCTTTTGTCCGGACATTATTGACAAAAGATAAAAAGTTTTCGGCATATGAATCAACATATTGAAAAGCAAATTCGATTTCAATATCATGGCTTACTCCGGAAATGAAACTGACTTCATGAAGCGGTGTTTTATCGGTATTTAAATACTTAATAAAAGCTTCCAATCCGTTTTCATAATGATAAGTTTCAATTCGTCCGGTCCGTTTATCATTTAAGGTTATTTTTAGTCCTTTTAATAAAAAAGCAGATTCTCTAAATCTTTCTTCTAATAATTCAAATTTAAATTTTGTGTTGGAGAAAATCGCCGGATCCGGTCTAAAACGCACAGTTGTCCCGGTACGATTGGTTTTACCGATTTCCTGCAAAGGTTTGATAACCTTACCACCCTTTTCAAATCGCTGCAAATACACCTTATTGTTTCTTCTTATTTCCACTTCAAAGAATTCCGATAAGGCATTTACCACGCTTCCACCTACGCCGTGCAATCCTCCTGCTGTTTTATAGCTCTTACCGTCAAATTTACCGCCCGAATGTAAAACGGTGTAAATAACCTCAGGAGTTGGTCTGCCGGTTTTATGCATACCCGTAGGTATTCCTCTGCCGAAATCCTGGACTTCTATACTATTATCATTAAAAATCGTGACATTAATTTCATTGCCAAAACCTTGTAAAGCTTCATCAATCGCGTTATCCACTATCTCGGCGACTAAATGATGCAGACCGCGATAATCTGTTGAACCAATATACATTCCCGGACGTTTTCTAACCGCTTCTAATCCTTCTAATACCTGAATCGATTCCTCATTGTATTGTAAATTGCTTGCCATTAACTTCACCCTTTCAAGTATATACATTACATATTATATATGATTTAAACCAATTTTTGTATAAAAATTAACAAAAACTATAAACTCTATGCAAAAGAAAAGATTTATGTTATAATTTGTAATCAAGGAAGGTGTTTACTTTGAATATATTATATGAAGCAATATATCTGATAATTTGTTACTTAATAGGTTCTATTCCCTCAGGACTAATTGTTGGAAAATTATTTAAAAAAATTGATATCAGAAATCATGGAAGTGGAAATCTTGGTGCAACCAATGCCGTTAGAGTACTGGGAAAACCTTTGGGTACTTTGGTAGGTTTTATGGATGTTATGAAAGGCGGAGCTGCAATACTTTTAGCTCAAAATGTTTTTGAAAGTAATTCCTTTTACGATACACACATTCCTGTGATTATTTTTGGAGTTGTGGCTGTATTAGGTCATATCTATCCGATATTCGCTCAATTTCGCGGAGGTAAGGCGGTTGCCACAAGCGGTGGAGTTATCCTATTTTCCGCTTATCCGATATTTATCATTGGTGTTATAACCTTTATCATTGCTTTACTATTAACAAAATATGTCTCATTAGCATCAACAATCGTCGCTACGACAATATTTATATCTTCCGTAATCGGTTATTTTTATCGTGATGAACTTAATTTAAAAAACATCGATTATGACATTTATTTTGTAATTACTATTTCCATTTTATTTCTCTTTGTTATATTGCGACATATACCTAATTATAAAAGACTGTTAAAAGGAACGGAACGTAAAATCGGTCAGAAAAAAACTAATAATGAAATTTAATAAATTTTCAAATAAAGACTTGATTTTCTTCAAGTCCTTTTTATTTTTATATTAATTTTTTCAAAAAAGTAAACCAATGTACTGACTTTTTACCGATATCATTCATATGATACTATGGATGTTAGGTGAAAGGAGGCTTTCTTATGGAAGGTGCAGGATACGGTTATGGATTTGGATATGCAATAGTGTTAGTTCTCTTTATTTTATTAGCTATTATTGGTTGTGCATGCTATACAGGATGGGGTTGCTAATTCATCAAACTTATTAACTAATGAATATTAGATAAAAAGAATTCCTCCGTCTGTTTATAATTACATTGTTTTAGAATAATCTAGGCAATTATTATCGCAAATTACTAAACATTTCCTAATTAATTGATGTTAAATGGTTCTTGAATTTCAAGAACCATTTTTATCATAAAAAATCCTAAATTTACACGATTTCACTATGTAAATTTATCATATGAACATATTATACAATGACAAGTAGAAAGGGGGATTAACCATGGCTAACGGTGGCGGATATGCTTATGGCTATTCATATGCTATTATCTTAGTATTATTCATCTTATTAGCTATAATTGGTTGTGTATGTTATTCAGGCTGGGGATTTTGTTAATGAACCTTATTAACTACCGTCATAAACGGTAGTTTTTTTATATGACAATTATTTATTTTAAATATAATTATACTATTATAATATGTAATAGTTTACTGAAAGCATATGATACAACGAAAGGAGGATTCTTATGTCAGGTGGATACGGCGGAAACATGTTTCAAGTAATCCTTGTATTATTTATTTTATTAGTAATTATCGGATGTACTTGCTATCGTTATTAAGATAATGTAAATGTAAAGGGATATTCTTTTAAAGAAATATCCCTCTTTTTTTAATTGCTCAATGCATCCTCAATTGCTTCTAAATATGCTTTACTGGATACGGTTGCACCAGATACAGTGTCTACATCCAAAGATTGCTTAGCAATTACCTGTTTAAATAATTCCTCTGAAACACTACCTTGAGGAAACGTATGATCTTTTTTGATTGTTATTTTCGTTATTTTATGATTTTCCACCTTAACTTCTACTTCACTACTCCAGCGGAAACTCTTGTATGTACCGGTATATACGCCGTCATCAATCTCTTCTAAATTAATACTATTTACTTCTTCTTTTAAGACTTGATTTTTGCCATATGACAGATAAGTAACACCGGCAATACCTATCACGACAAATACACCTAAAATAATGATTACAATTTTAATGATTTTTTTCATTATATCCTACTCATCTTTTCCGCAAACTCTTTTATTTTTTCATTTTTAATGAAACATCCATTTAAGTTTTCATCAAGCTTCGGAAAATCATTATCTGCATTACTAACCATTTTAGTAAGCTTCCTATCAATGAAATTCATTTTATTAAATGTTATTTCACCGCCAAATATTTCTTTAGTCACTGCATGATCCAATAATGACTTAGGATAACCATATAACTGATTAACTCCTTCTTCACCGGGTCTAATACCACAGATAAATAAGCCTACTCTTTTTTCCAATAATTGATTTAAATTCTTTTTCACAAATGTACTGACATCTTTTTTTAATTTTCCGATAAAAACCGGACCACCGATAATTACATTATCATAATTATCAATATTTGGCTTTTTATTATGCTTTAAATTACATAAATCAACTTCTCCGGTCAATTCCTGTTTCAGCATTTCCACACATTTTTCAGTAGAACCGTATTTAGTTGAATAAACTATTAATGTTTTCATATTTCCTCCTGTTTGTGATATATTTCATTTTTTACCATTATATCACAAATAAAGCTTGTTAATCATCTTTTTTATCACAATTTTGGCTATGCATTAAAAGAATGTTAATAATTGACTGCATAATAATATATTCTATTATATTATTCTATATAATTACTAAGTATAAAAGACAATATCAAATCAAAAAATAGGGTGTAGTTCACAACCCTATTATTAACCTATATTCAAATCCAAATTATTTCATCGCTAAGTTATTAAGAATTAATCGATTTAACGTGGATCGTTAAACCTTCTATGGCAAGCAAATAACCTACAAAAACTACTAATACAGAAATAAATGCTATTAATCCTATCATCGGAAGTGAAATATAAGATAATATCCTTGAGTAAAGTGATATAGTTTTAATTTTTGCTTGTTTAATTATTATTATTATACCTCTTACTATAAAAAATAAAGTTGGGATAATTAAAGTGCAAATAAAAATCAATAATAAATTATCATCTCTTCTAATAAAACTCATACCATATACAATACTTTTGACAAATCCAATAACGTATAAAAGTAATATTAATAAGATATCGTAAACTATAAATAAAGTAATACTATGCCCCAAATTGTTAACTCCCATATCCTTATTAGTTGGATCTATGAATAGAAACTTCTATATCATAACATCATCTTTTCTATTTATATTTACAATAATATACTACCATATATTGTTATAAATAAATATATATGGGTTACACAGTATACTTCAAAATACTTTTGACAATAAATCCACACCCACTTTCTTCATACTTTCATAAATATAATCCGCTATCATGCTGCTGTCCTCCAGTCTTACTATTTAGGATAACTGCAAACGATATATTCATATTAAAGATATCGGTTCAATTTTAAAAGAAAATCAAAACTTTTGTTTATATAGAATATTTTGAAAATTTTATAAAAAAATTAGTAACTACTAGCATATTTATTGTATTAGCATTATAATAATGATAAGTTTTCGAGTTATGGAGGGAACTATGAAAATAATAAAAAATGTATTTCTTCTTATCGGCTTATTATCGATAATATATTTAGTAATATTTCACGGTACTAAAAAGGAAAAACATATTGACAAAGGATATACTATTATAAGTACAACAAAAGAGATAAATGAAGAGCATATAATAAAAGTTAAAGCACTAGAGGATTTAAAATATCTACATATATATATAACTGTCTATTATAGAGATAGACAAAAAGATGATACTATACTTGGTGGAAATAACCTAAAAAAGGATGAAATCTATGAATTTAAATATTTTAATAAGAATTCATATTATGATAAAATTGTTAAAATCGAAATAAGAGGTATCGATGGTGAATATAAAGATTTTATAACAATAACTGATCGTAAACCTAATGAATATGATTAAGGTAAGCGTCAAATATTACCCACATAGTAATAATAATAAAAACATGAGATAATTCTCCTGAATAAATATCAGGAGGATTTTTAATATGGAAGAAAATTTAAAAGTGATT
>JAWLBU010000075.1:0-8486 GCA_041687555.1 Haloplasmataceae bacterium
GTTTTCCTAAATGTTTTTAAACTGGAGGTTTAGCTCAGTTGGGAGAGCATCTGCCTTACAAGCAGAGGGTCGGCGGTTCGAGCCCGTCAATCTCCACCATATGTGTGCCGACTTAGCTCAATCGGTAGAGCAACTGAATCGTAATCAGTAGGTTACGGGTTCAATTCCTGTAGTCGGCACCACGACTTGTGTCCTGCTAGCTCAGAAGGTAGAGCATTTGACTTTTAATCAAAGGGTCAGAGGTTCGAATCCTCTGCAGGACACCATTTTTTTTATATATGAGTTATTATAATATAAATTAGAGACAACTTATACTAACTAAATTTAGTTGTCTTTTTATATATGTTATGGGTAAATAATTATTTAAATGGAAACAATAACAATAGATGTGTTTTTATATAGATAGGGATACACGAAACACCCGAATATATGATATAATGAAAACAATATGATTAATGGTGGTGATCCTATGATTTTTTCTAAACTGTACGAAGCTTTCACAAATTCGCTAGATTTCTTTTTTATTTTCCTAATTATATATTGTTCTTTAAAAATATTAACATTTTCGTCACGAATCGTTAATATTTTTAAGGGATTAATGTATTTTTTATTGCTTTATTTTATATCAATTTTATTTAAACTACATTATATGACAGAATTTTATCAACTTATGTTTGATAATTGGATTATACTATTGGCAATTATTTTTACTCCTGAAATAAGGATGATTTTTGAGCGTGTGGGAAGAAGCTATGCCTATACTAAAAAGGTAAATGTGGAAAAGGTTGGTAAGGATTATATTATTGAGGAATTAATTAAAACCACCGAATATTTATCCAAACGGAGAATTGGAGCTCTAATCGCGTTTGAGAGAAATGAATCATTGGAAGACTTTATTAAAGAATCTACTCCGTATCATATTCGTGTTTCCAGTGAAGTTTTGACGACCATCTTTATTCCGAGCACACCTGTTCATGATGGAGCGGTAATTATACGCGGTGATTTTATTGTATGTGCACGTGCAGTTTTGCCTAACTGTAAGAATGAGGAACATTTACCACCAAAGGTAGGTACAAGACATCGTGCAGCTCTGGGATTAAGTGAACAGACTGATGCACTTACAATCGTTGTTTCTGAAGAAACGGGTAATTTGTCAGTAGGTTTGAACGGGAAGTTGGATTACGGTATTACTAAAGAAAGTTTACGTTTGTACCTTGATAAATATATTAATACGAAAGTATCCAAAGAATAGGAGGATAATATGGAAGATAATCATGAATTGACCATAATGAATTTCCTTAAATTGCCGTTTGTCTTTGTCTTTTATGTATTATATATGTTGCTTACAATCTTTATTCCCTCTAAATATGTAAGTAGAGTAATAAAAATTGATTCCATCGAAGCAAATTTAAATTATTATTTTACCAGCACCCTGTTTTTAAAAATTATCGCTTTAATTATTACGATTATCATATTTATATATTTTGAGTAGAACAATAGGAGGATTACCTTATGAAAAAATATTTTGGTACGGATGGTATTAGAGGTATCGCAAACAAAACCTTAACCCCTGAACTATCCTATAAACTAGGTAGAGTGCTCGGTCATGCATTAAAAGAAAATGGTGATGAGGAAAAAATAAGTGTATTAATAGGAAGAGATACGAGAATATCGGGTGAATTGTTAGAGTACTCATTAATATCCGGTTTATTATCCATAGGCGTCAATGTCATGAGATTGGGTGTGGTTTCAACACCGGCAGTGGCATACTTGACCAAATCATTAAATGCGAAAGCCGGAATCATGATTTCTGCTTCCCACAATCCCTATCCGGATAACGGGATAAAAATTTTTGGGACCGACGGTTATAAATTAACTGATGAACTAGAGCTGGAGATTGAACATCTCATTGATGAACCCGATCAATTAGAAAGACCGATAAATGATAAAATCGGCGTGGTGGAAAATTATTTTGAAGGACAACATAAGTATATTTCATATTTACAAAAGACCATTAATCACACTTTTGAAAATATGAAAATCGCGATTGATTGCGCAAATGGTGCCACATCTTGTCTAGCTCCTCATTTATTCGCGAATTTGGGAGCCGAAGTTAAATTAATCAATAATAATCCCAATGGGACAAACATTAATGTCGATTGTGGGTCCACTAATATCGAAAGCTTGCAGAAATTCGTGTTAGAAAATAAGGTTAACATCGGTTTGGCCTTTGACGGGGATGGCGATCGCCTAATCGCCGTCGATGAAAAAGGACAAATAGTTGATGGTGATGCAATCTTATATATAATAGGCACGAATTTAAGTGAAATGGGCTTTTTAACTCATAACACCATTGTGACCACGGTGATGAGTAATATCGGTTTATATAAAGCCTTGGAAGAAAAAGGGATTAACAGTGTGCAAACACAGGTCGGTGACCGTTATGTATTAGAAGAAATGCTGAAGAACGGATATGTGCTTGGGGGTGAACAATCGGGTCATATCATATGTTTAAATCATAGTTCGACGGGTGACGGTTTGTTGACAGCCTTACAACTAATTAATATTCTTATTGATAAAGGAGTCTCATTATCCGTTTTGGCTAAGGACATGAAAACTTATCCACAGGTCTTAAAAAATATTAAAGTAAAGGATAAGAAAGCAATATTGGAAAATGAGCAATTATTGGCAAAAAAAGCGGAGATTGAAGCACTGCTTGGTAATAACGGAAGGGTATTGGTCAGGGCATCCGGAACAGAATCACTGATAAGAGTGATGGTTGAAGCAGAAACAGAGGAATTATGCGAAAAATATGTGGATGAAATTATCAATGTGATAAATGGTTTAATTTAATATTATTGAAAAATCGGTAAGTAGAATTTTACTTACCTTTTTTTGTTATTTTGTCAATTATGAAAAAAATTTGAATATACTTAGTTTGAGTAAAGAGTGGGTGATTATAATGATAACTCTTAATCAGATGAATATTAATGTCGAAATTAACGGTGAAGGAAACACGAATATTATATTATTGCACGGTTGGGGTCAAAGCACCAAAGCTTTTTCCGCGGTAATTAGTCATCTGGCAGATAAATATAAAACCTATGCCATTGATTTACCCGGGTTCGGTTTAAGTGATAAACCTTCATATCCTTTTTCGACAACGGATTATGCCAGTATAATAAGGAATGTAATCGAATATTTTCAAATAAAGAGTCCGGTTATTATCGGACATTCATTTGGCGGTCGTGTGGCAATAAAATACACAGCTTTATATAATAATGTGAAGAAGTTAGTACTCGTAGACAGTGCGGGCATCGTTCATAAAAAGCCTTTAATCTATTATATAAAAGTCTATTCCTATAAAATTTTAAAAAGAATTTTTTCATTACCAATTCTTCGAAAATATAAAAATAAAGTTCTAAGCAAATTTGGTTCAACTGATTATAAAAATGCCGACACTTTAATGAAACAAACACTCGTTAAGGTAGTCAATGAAGATTTAAGAGTAGACATGAAAAATATCAAATGTCCTACCCTTTTGGTATGGGGTACCGATGATTATGCCACGCCAATTGGTGATGCCTATATCATGAAGGAGCATTTATTAGATGCGGGTATCGTGAAAATCACCAATGCCGGACATTTTTCCTATCTTGATAATCTGCCATTATTCCTTTCGGTCATAGATGTCTTTTTGCGTGAAGATTAATTTTTGGGAGGTGATGTAGGTGAGCGCTTGGTTATTTATTTTATTGTTTATGACCTCATTACTTTTTATTTATATATTTGGTAAAAGATATTTATATAGTTGTTTTATCTTACAGCTAAGTCATTATCAGTTGCCGAAATTCTTTGACTGGTATTATCAGCATAAAACAGATAAAAAGCTTATTATCCCAATTTTATGTTCTATTGTCTCATTAGTACTGATACTTTTTATCCCGGATAAATATTTGTATTACTTTGAGATTGTCCTTTCCGTTATTTCCTTATTATATGCTCGTTATAAACAAGAAAAAAAATCATTAGTGTTTACGAATCGGATGAAAAGATTAATTGGTATATCCTTTATAATAATGACCGTTTTATTTTTGATTACTTATTTAATATTACATAATCATTATTCTTTAGAAAAGGTTATCTTAATTTATATTGTCATCAGTAACTTCTTGGTGCTTGACATAGTTGTCATTGCTTATTTAATTGCGATACCGTTAGAAAAGTATTATCATATTTATTTTATAAATAAAGCGAGAAGCAAAATCATCGAAAATGAGCGACTGACCGTGATTGGTATTACCGGAAGCTACGGAAAAACATCTACTAAATATATAATCGGTGATTTATTAAAGAAAGAATTCAATGTGTGTATTACACCTAATTCCTACAACACCCCAATGGGTGTTACTTTAACTGTTAATCAATATTTAAAAAATATTGATGATTATTTTGTATGTGAAATGGGGGCATGTAAATCGGGAGAAATCAAGGAACTATGCAATATCGTCTTTCCTGAGATTGGCATTGTTACCTCCATAGGTCCTCAACACCTGAAATCATTTGGTAATTTAAAGAACATCATTAACACCAAATTTGAGCTCGTTGAGTCTTTGCCTAAGAACGGCTTAGCGATTTTAAATTATGATAATTATTATATTCGTAATTATGTGATAAAAAATCAGATTAAAGTATTGACATATGGGGTGGACCAGCCAAACGTCGATTATTATGCCTTAAATATTCATTATGGTAATTCCGGATCTACTTTTGAGGTACAGTTCCCCGATAAGCAAAGGTATCTTTTTAAAACAAAACTGTTAGGTAAGCACAATATCTGTAATATTTTAGCGGGAATTGCCTTGGCTGATTATCTGAATATCAATATTTTAAAAATTATCCACGTTGTTGCTAATCTAGAACCAGTAAGTCATCGGCTAGAGTTAAAGAGTTTTCCGAACTATCATATCATTGATGATTCTTTTAATGCCAATATAGAAGGCTGTGCCAATGCTTTGGACATCTTAAGTCATTTTCCACAACAAAAAATTATTATAACACCGGGTTTAATTGAATTAGGGGATGAAGAGTACGAGCATAATTACCGTTTGGGTGAAAGAATCGCCAAGGTTTGTGATTATGTCGTATTGGTGGGAAAGAAGCAAACAAAACCGATCTTTAATGCTTTGACGGATATCCAATATCCTAAGGAAAACATTTATGTGACAAATGTTTATCAAGAGGGATTTAATCATATTATCGAAAAATTTAAGGAGAATTTTATCCTTTTAATCGAAAACGACTTACCTGATAATTACAGTGAAAATTAACGGGGTGGTGAATAATTTGCGTTTGAATGTTGGTGTTGTGTTTGGCGGGAAATCGGTTGAGCATGAGGTTTCTATTATAACGGCGCTGCAAATGATTGAAAATATGAATAAGTTAAAATTTAATCCGATAACTGTCTACCTTTCAAAGGATAATGTCTTTTATTATCATGAAAGAATGACTGATATTTCTTATTTTCATGATTTACAAAAAGTAAAAGAAGAAGCTAAGCGGGTAATATTTAATCGACGTGAGAATAATCATGAATTGCTTGAAATTAAGGGAAAAAGAATCAATAAACTATTTGACATTGATTTGGTATTTATTATCATGCATGGTGCTAATTGTGAGGATGGGACTATATCAGCGTATTTTGATTTATTGAATATTCCTTATGTCGGAAGTTCGTTATTATCATCGGCCATAAATCAAAATAAGTGGAAAATGAAAGCTTTGCTTGATTATCATCATATACCGGTTGTTCCGTATTATGGTTTTTATGAAAGTGATTTTTATCAGGATGAAAAAAGCGTAATTGAAAATTGTGAAAGAATGGGATACCCCCTTATCGTAAAACCGGCTACCTTAGGTTCAAGTGTGGGCATTCAAAAGTGTCGAAATCGTGAGGAGCTTTATCAGGGTATTATAACCGCATTACAATATGATACGGAGGTACTAGTCGAGATAGTCATTGATAATCTAATGGAGTTAAACTGTTCTGTTTTAGGCGATGTGTCAGGTTATGAAACATCAGCCATTGAGAGAGTTTTTCAAAAGGATGAGATATTAAGCTATCAGGATAAATATTTACGCGGTAAGCGAAAAAACACCAAAGGGATGGAAAGTACCAGCCGTGAACTACCGGCTAATATTGATGAAGAACTCGCAAAAAAGATCGAAAAGATAAGTATCGAGGCTTCCAAGGTAGTAGGAGCGAGCGGAGTTTTGCGAATTGATTTCTTATACGATGAATTGGCAAAAAAACTTTATTTGAATGAAATTAATACAATACCGGGCTCTTTGGCTTTTTATCTATGGAAAGCGAAAAATATTCCCTATCATACGCTGATAGAAAAATTGATTGATATCGCCCTAAAAACATATCAAGTTAAGAATTCGAAGATTTATTCCTATGAAAGTAACATATTAGCACTGAGTTCCAATCTAAATAATGGTAAACTACTGAAATAGAATTATTTAATATCGTGGTAATTTTTTCTTAACATTAACATTACTTTTGAAGTGTGCTATTATAGTAATAGAAGTGGAGGAATAAAAGTGCGTAAGTATAATAGGAGAATTTTAACAGCGCTTGTAGTAGCGTATAAAAAAGGGATTATTAACCGAAAACCGTTGAACAGGTGGTTAAGTTTTAAACAAATCTTCAATCAGTCATTAAAATATTTTATATATTTAAGTTTATTTACCTTCTTATTTTTGATGCTGGATAACCAAATTTTCAGTGATATGAATTTACAGGAAAATATTTATATCGGTGGTTTATTTATTCAAAAATCACGTATTATATCAGGTATTATCATGGGATTCCTGGCTTTAAATTTATATCAGCTGGGTAAATATTATATACAGGTTTATATTGTTAAGAGATTAATGAAAAATTATAAAACAACCGACAATGATGTGGAAATATTAAATAAAGTAACATTTAAAATAAATGTATGACTGTAGTGATAATCTACAGTTTTTTTATAAAAAAAAATAAACGAATTGTCGTTTATTTTTTCGCAACTATCAGAAAACGATGTAGTGTGACATCCAAATAATGTTTTTCCTGAATTAAATTATGGGCTTTTATTATCTGCTTATGATATTTCTCAACCGAAAAGTCAGGTATTTGCCATGGTATGGCTTTTAAATAGTAAATTATTGCGCCGATATCATAGAATCTGGTACTGGTAATATCTTCCTTTTTGCTCAATATTTCAAATGTAGATAAGCCTTCCAGGGCATAATCTAAATTCCAATACGTATATTCCATGGGTTCTGCTTCCAACAATTCATTTAATTCGTGATCATTTAAACCGCCGGCCTGCTGGGTGATGAATATTCCTCCGGGTTTTAAAATTCGATACACTTCTTTAGGTGAATATGACTCGTGACGGTTAATTATTACTTGAAATGAGTTATCGGGGAAGGGCAAACTATCATCACTGTCTATCGGAAATACCTTTATTCCTAAAGGTTCTAAACGTTTTTTCGCAATAATGATATTGGGAGGATAGCTTTCCGTGGCACACGTAAATTTAGGAAAAGGCAACGTTGATAGGAATTCACCTCCGCCGGTTCCCATATCTAAGAGTGAATCAACTCCAACCAATCTTTTTCGAATTTCTATTGTATAATTCCAACTTAATGGCGATTCCACCATTCGATCACTTAAGCTTAGATAAGAAAAATCCCATCCTTTAAATTCCTCATCCGCATCTTTTAATAGTTGGTTAAATAAGTGTTCATTTATGATCATAATTATTTTTTACTAATAACCTTATCAATCAGACCATATGCCAAAGCTTCCTCGGCAAACATGAAATGATCTCTGTCAGTATCTCTTTCGATAATTTCAATTGGTTGATTCGTCTTTTCCGATAAAATCTTATTTATTCGATCCTTGGTCTTGATAATTCGTTCGGCCGCAATTCTAATTTCCGTAGCTTGACCCTGAACTCCGCCCAATGGTTGATGAATCATGATTTCACTATTCGGTAAAGCAAAACGTTTCCCTTTTTCACCGCAGGCCAAAATAAAGGCTCCCATCGATGCGGCCATACCGACACAGATTGTGCAGACATTAGGCTTAATATATTCCATTGTGTCATAAATAGCCATTCCTGCGGTAATAGAACCACCAGGACTATTAATATATAATTGAATATCTTTTTCATTATCTTCACTAGCTAAGAATAATAATTGGGCAACGATGCTTGAAGCGGTTTGATCGGTTATTTCACCGCTTAATAAGACAATTCGATCCTTTAATAAACGTGAATATATATCATAAGCTCTCTCTCCTTTTCCGGTCGTTTCAATAACAGTTGGTACTAAATTCATAAAAGCCTCCTTATAATGTTGATATTAAAATTCTAACATGAATCATAATATAATATATATGGTAAATTTTAACATAATTTACTTTCTTT
>JAWLBU010000076.1:0-7941 GCA_041687555.1 Haloplasmataceae bacterium
TTATCTATACATCGCTTTTGACACTTTGCTATTATAACATTCGTTTCCTTTCTTAATATTTTAAAGCGTTCGGCTTTTTATGTTTACAATATTATACTAGTACTAGATCATAATTATTTAATATCATGCAAAAAATCAAAATATGTCGAACAAAAAGAATGGTAGAGTTACAAATTATGACAATTTTTTAAAAGTTTGTAGTGTATAATAAATAACTGTAGATATGTGTTGTTTTTATTTTATAGTAGAAACACCTGGAGAGCAATATTATGGGAATTCATATTGTAAAAATTTCAGATATTAAAGAAGAAAAAATAGACAAGTTATCTTCATTAATTGATCCAAAAAAAAGGTATATAATTAATAAGTTTCATAATAGGAAGGACAAAATTAGAACTTTAATAGGAGAAATACTAATAAGAACAATAATTGGTGTAAAATTAAGAATTAGAAATGAATGTATAACATTTGAAAAGAATCAATACGGAAAGCCGTATCTTCGAGAATATTCAAATTTTCATTTTAATATATCTCATTCCGGAGATTATGTGGTATGTGCAGTTGATGATAAACCTGTAGGCATTGATATTGAAGAAGAAAAACATATTGAGTATAAAGAGATAGCTAGAAAATTTTTCACAGTACATGAAATTGATTATATCAATAAACAAGATAAAGAAATTCAACTAAGCAAATTTTATGAGATATGGACACTAAAGGAAAGCTTCATAAAATGTTGCGGACGAGGGCTTTCAATGCCGTTGAATTCGTTTTATATTCAAATAGATGATATTGATAATATTAGGGTAATAACTAATGGTGAGTGCAAAGAACATATATTCAAGCAGTATAACATAGAACAGGGCTATAAAATGGCTGTATGTTCATTAAATAACAAGATTTTAAATAATGTTATACTGATAGATCAAAATAGATTAATTAAGAATTTTTTAAGATTAAGTTTAGGTTATAAGGAGTTATGTTTATGATATTATTTTGCTTGCCATATGCAGGAGGTTCAGAAGTAATATATCTAAACATGAAGAAATATTTAAACTCATCTATAACATTGTATCCTATAGAATTGAAAGGAAGAGGGAAAAGATTTGATGAGAAATTATATGAAAGTTTAGGAGAGGCAGTTGAAGATATATTTGAGAATATTAAAGATAAAATAGTAGATAATGATTATGCTATCTATGGACATAGCATGGGAAGCCTTTTAGCTTATGAATTATACTATAAAATATCTAGTGAGAATCTTAGAAGACCTAAACATATTTTTTTTTCAGGTTATAGGGCTCCAAGTAGTATAAGAAAAAGAGAAAACATCTATACTTTGCCTGACTATGATTTTATGAGAAAAATAATAGATCTTGGAGGATCTCCAGAGGAACTAATTAATAACCAAGAGCTATTTCAAACATTTCTCCCTATAATTAAAAGAGATTTTGAAATTGTAGAAACATATGTTTATAAAGAAAAGAAAAATAAGATTGAGTGTGATGTTTCAATATTATATGGGGAACAAGATTCTATAGATATAGAAGATATATTAGAATGGGAAAAACATGTATGTAAGGATTTTAAAATTTATAATTTTGAAGGAAATCATTTTTTTATAAAAAATAATGTTGAAAATATAGCTAGAATTATTAATAGTACTTTGTGTAAATAAATGTAATATTGGTTCTGAAATTTAATATTAAAATTAGTACATAGTTACATTGAATAGCTCAAAATTCTATCAAATTAGTTTGAAACTGCTTTGCTATGGATAGTCAAGGACAAAGTAAACAGGGTTATTACTGCACTATGGTAAATCCATAGTGCAGTAGTAGAGGAATACCTAAGCGATTTTAGTCTACTTATAAAAACTTCTGTATTTCTTCAGCAGACAATATTAATCCAGAGCCTTAAGTTTTAGTAAGCCAACTAACCGATGAATATGTCTGTACAAAGATAAAAAAGAGCAAAGTCATACTGTTCAGGTTATTGGCTGATGTAAAGCAATATGTCCTTGTTTTATCTTGTACCAAGCTTTGAACTGATGGCAGAAGGATTCGATGAGGTTGCTTGACATATCATTCTTGAGTGATTGAATCCTTACATGTTTGATATCATAAATATGGACATTACAGGTACTTTGTATACACTGTAATGATCTGATACGATTGAACCAGACCTATCAAATGTATTGATCGACTCCATGGATGAGAAGGTTTATGAAAAGTCATCATATGGTTACAAGTGGTAACCTAGTATAAATCTTGTTTCAGGATCAATGGTGAACAAGATATAATGCTATAGATATTGATTTTCATGACGGTTGCATCAATATGTTGCTTATCTGAGTCAAAGGTTTTCACCGGAATGCATTGCAGGTTAAAAAATTGGAACAGGGGAACATACTTTCTATATCAATTACTGATGGAAGCATGAGAAACCTTTGCATTGAAGATACTTGTAAAATTAAAGCAATGTTTATAATGGAGTTGCTAGTTAGGTAAAAAATAGAAAATGCTGTGATGATAAGGTGAACTGAATATTTCATTTCATACGTTTGATATCAGTTTTGCCATAAGTATTATGTGGAAGCTGAATCAATAGAAGTATGCTTAGCATCAAAGAAGAAATTATAGCAGGATTTGTTATTGCAATATTATTTGGTGTAATGTTTGTAGTCATGATGAATGTAGGATGCTTTGTTACATATAGAGCATCGAGGATAGTTATTCATTACTCTTATATATGGTTGGTCAGAAGCGAGCTGGTGGTTACAGTTATATAGAGTTATTTTGGTAGTCATCTTTATTTTTGCCAAAGCTATAATACAAGTGAGAATTATTATACTTAAGACATTTAAATTATACAATTTTTGCATGAGAACTTGCTCCTTTCTGGGAGTTAAATTGTTTTCAAGCAGAAATATTGTACCAGAAAGTATGTCAAGTTCTCATTTTTTATCTAACTTTACAAAATGCTAATATCAAAAGGAGGATAATCATGGCCTGTAACTGTAGAGAATATTATAGATTAACTCATCCTCAAAAAAGAATATGGTACATAGATAAAATAAATATGGATTCGCCACTTCATAATATTGGTGGATGTTTAGAAATAAATGATAGTATTGATGTTGATAAGATGAAGCAAACACTTAATCTTATAATTAAAAATAACGAAGGATTAAGATTAAGAATTACAGAAAAAAATGGAGAACCAGTTCAATATGTTAGCGAGTATAAAAAGGAGAATATAGATTTTATAGATTTTAGTAAATATTTAAGACCTGAAGAAGAATGTATAAGATGGTCACAAAAATTATTTGAAAAACGTTTTGAGTTAATAGATAAACAGTTATATTATTTTGCAATATATAAGATAGATGAAAATAAGTATGGAATATTATTAATAATTCATCATATTATAGCTGATGGATGGTCAATTAGTCTTATGCAAAGACAAATATGTGAAATATATAGAAGGTTAATAATTAAAGAAGAAATTTGTATATATAAATGTCATTCATATTTAGACTATATAAAAGAAGAAGAGGAATATTTAAATTCAGAAAAGTTCATAAGAAACAGAAATTTCTGGAAACATAAATTTTCAGATGTAACTGAGGAGTTTTTATATAAATCAATTTATAGTTTGGAAGGCAAGAGGCAAAGCTTCAATATTGATGAAGAATTATCAAATAAAATAAATAAATTTATTTATGTGAAAAATTGCTATTTAAATACTTTTTTTATTGTAATTATGCTAGTATTTTTAAATAAAACTACATATAAAAACGACTTAGTAATAGGAACTCCGGTATATAATAGAACTAGCAAAGTTCAAAAGAACATGCTAGGTATGTTTACAAATACAGTTCCATTTAGATTTAAATTAGATACTGAGTTGAAAATAGAAGATTTAATAAAATTAGCTAATAAGGAGTTAAAACTTTGCTTTTTAAATCAAAGATATCCATATGATCTTATGATTAAAGATTTAGAAATAGATAAAGAAGGTTATGATAGTTTATTTAAAATGTGTGTAAATTACTATAATTCAAAATATGATAATGATATGAATGGAATAGATGTGAAAGTCAAGGAGTATTATTGTGGAAATCAAAGTTACTCTATGCAATTAACAATAAAAGAGTGGGAAAAAGGAAATATAATACTAAGCTTTGATTATAAAGTAATGGAATATTTAGAACAAGGAATTCATGCAATGTACCAATCTATAATCAATATCATAAAGCAAGTATTAATGAATGATAACATTAAAGTTAAAGATATAAGTCTTGTTAGTGAAGAAGAAGTAAAATACAAAATTTATGAAATAAATTCAACAAGTACTTACTATCCAAGTAAAACAGTAAATGAACTTTTTGAAGAGCAGGCAATGTACACACCAAATAAAATTGCATTAGAGTTCAAACACGAAACATTAACATATAGAGAACTCAATATAAAGTCAAATCAACTAGCAAATTATCTAAGACACATGAGTATATCGAAAGAATCTGTTGTAGGAATCATGGCAAATCATTCTTTAGAATTAGTCATTGGCATTTTAGCTGTTCTAAAAGCTGGAGCAACTTACCTACCCATAGATCCCAGTTATCCAATAGAAAGAATAAATTATATGCTCAAAGATTCTAAAAGTGTTATGTTATTGACCAATTTTGAAGTTAGTGAAGAAATTAAATTCAAAGGAAGTATAGTTAATATAAATCATATAGATTATAAATTATACAGTAAAGAAGATTTAATAAAAATGAATGGATTAAATGACTTGGCCTATATTATATATACATCAGGTTCAACTGGAAAGCCAAAAGGAGTGATGATTGAACATAAAAGTCTAACAAATTATATATGGTGGGCAAAGAAAATGTACTTTAAAGATGAGAGTGAAGTTATGGCATTATATTCTTCAATATCTCATGATTTAACAGTAACATCTATTTTTACACCTTTAATTTCTGGAAATAAGATTGTAATTTATGATAATGATGAAACTGAATTCGTTTTATATAAAATACTAAGGGAAAATAAGGTAACGGTATTAAAGCTTACTCCTGCTCACTTGACATTAATAAAGGATAGAGATAATAGAAACTCTAACATAAAAAGATTTATTGTTGGTGGAGAAGACTTGAAGGTGAGCCTAGCTAAAAAAGTTTACGATAGTTTTGGCAAAAATATAGAGATATTTAATGAATATGGTCCTACAGAGACAACTGTTGGATGTATGATACATAAATATGATGAAGAAAAAGATAAAGGTGTATCTGTACCAATAGGTTATCCTGCAGACAATGTGCAAATATATATATTAGATGATGAGTTAAAGCCAGTTCTAACAGGTTTTGTCGGGGAGCTATATGTTTCTGGAGATGGAGTTTCTAGAGGGTATTTAAACAGAGTAGAATTAACTTATGAGAGATTTATAGAAAATCCATTTATTGAAGGAAAAAGAATGTATAAAACTGGTGATACTGCAAGGTATATAGATAATGGAATTATCGAATATACTGGTAGAACTGATAACCAAGTAAAAATAAGAGGTCATAGAATTGAATTAGGAGAGATAGAGAAACATTTAACTGAAAATGAACTTGTTAAAGATGCCGTTGTTACATTTAAAGAAGATACATCAGGAAATAAGTTTCTAAATGCTTATATTGTTAGGAAGAAAGAAATAGAAGAAAAAGAATTGAAGGATTGGCTTTTGAAATTTTTACCTAGATATATGATACCAACTAATTTTATGTTTATTGATAGCTTGCCATTGACTCTAAATGGAAAAGTGAATTATTCATTACTTCCAGAGTCAATAGTAGGTAATAAGCAATTTGTCAGCTTTAATACCTCTTTTGAAAGGGAATTAGTTAAAGCTATGGAGGAGGTGTTAGGTGTAGAGAATATAAGTATGAATGACAATTATTATCAACTTGGAGGGGATTCAATAAAAGCTATTCAAATCTCTTCAAAGCTTAAAAATGTAGGATTGAATATTAAAGTAAAAGATATCTTAGCTTATGATTCTATTAAAGAAATAGCAGCTATGATAGAAAAAGATAAAGAAACGATAAAGATAGATCAAGAACAATGTCATGGTGAAATAGAAAATACTCCTATTGTTGAATGGTTCTTTAATGAGAAGTTTGAAAATGAAGACTTATATAATCAATATGTGGTATTAGAATATAAAGGAGTCTTAGATATAAATAAAGTTACTATTGCTGTAAATAAGTTAATTAATCATCATGATGCATTAAGGATTAATTATGATAGAAAATCAAATAAGTTATATTATAATGACAAACATTTAAACGGTATAGATTCAGTTAAATATATTGATTTACAAGAGTTTACTTATGATGAACAATGCAAGAGTGTTAAGAATTTAATTAAAAAGGCAAATGTTAGTTTTAATATAGATAATAGTCTTTTATTTAATGTTACTATGTTTTATTTAGGTGGTGAAAAATATGCTTTACTATTTACAGCGCATCATTTAATAGTTGATGGAGTTTCATGGAGAATAATATTAGATGACTTTCTAACTATATTAGGACAATTAAATAGCAATGATCAAATAAAACTATCAATGAAAACTCATTCATTTAAAGAGTGGTCTGAAGCTTTACAACAGTATAGCAAAAAAGATTTTAGTGAAGAAAGAGATTATTGGCAGTCAATTTTAGATAAGGATTTTAATTATCCTATAGATTTTAGAAGTGAAAAAGACGTTGTGAAAACATCTAAAGTATTAATTAGAGAATTGAATACAATTACATTAAATGAGTTAATAAAAAAGACAAGTGAAATCTATAATATTGAACTCAACGAAGTTTTAATAATTGCATTAGTTGTTACAATCAGTGAGTTAACTAATAAAAATGAAGTAATAATTGAACTTGAAGAACATGGAAGACAAGCTATAAATGATTACATTGATATAACTAGAACAGTAGGATGGTTTACTAGTATGTATCCTGCATATTTCAATATAGAGTATAAAGAAATTGATAAAAATATTAAATCAATAAAAGAGCAGCTTAGAAACATACCTAATAATGGGTTTAATTATGGCATTATTAAATTTTTAAATCATGAACTTAAAGAGTTTGATAGAAAATATGTAAGATTCAATTATCTTGGGGATTTTGACAATATCATAGATAAAGAAAAATTAGATGTATATAGCATTGAATTTGGATTAAGTAGTGATGAAAGAAATTCTATGACAGCATTAATAGATGTAGAAGCAATGATAATAAATAGAAAGTTAAAGATATGTATAACATATAGCAACAACAGATTTAAAGATGAGACAATCCAAGTATTTATTAATAATTATATGGACAAGCTTCAATTAATCTTAGATCACTGTATTAGTAAATCATTTAAAGAATTCACACCCTCAGATTTTGATACTATTGACATTTTACAAGAAGATCTAGATAGTCTTTTTAATTAAAATGCGAACTTTATGAAATTATTTACTCAGAAAAGAGAAATGTATGATTATTTTGATATTAGGAGCCAAAACTTTATGAGAAAAGTAAGTAAATTACCGATTAATTCAAGTATTTTTATTTGTTTAATTCTATTATCTTTAATTCTATTATCGCTAAATGCTTATGCTTGTAATAACAGTGAAGAGATAATTTGCATATCAGATAATGACAAATTAAAAATAGAAAACTTCATCGAAGAACAGATGGACAAGGGTAGAATTCCAGGGTTGTCTGTAGTTATAGTACAAGCAGACAAAACTATTTATCAAAAAGGTTTTGGATATGCTGATATTGAATTAAAAAAGGCTGTTACTCCTAAAACATTGTTTGAAATCGGTTCCAATAGTAAAGCATTTACAGCTCTAGGGATTCTTAATTTGCAAAAGAATGGGTTGATTAATCTTGATGAA
>JAWLBU010000077.1:0-7659 GCA_041687555.1 Haloplasmataceae bacterium
TATTCCATGATATATTTGAGATCTTACACCCTTAATAATTTCTTCAGAATAAAAATTATCTGAAAAGGTTATATTTTCATCTTTTAAATTAAGTAATTTTACGATACAATTATTATGAGACATATTTCCACCCTTTTAATTTATTTATTTGGTAGATTTTATTTTATCAGGGAATTGGAAATTTGTCTCTTTTTTCATAAAAAGAGGTGTGAGTTAATTACCCACACCAAATATTATAGAGCCCCTTTTTAATATAGTCCGTAAGCCTTATTAACATCTAGGATGAACATGATACCCATGCCCGGTTCGTCTATTTTTAAGTCTATTCTTACTGCTTCTGTAATTGAATCAGTCACATTTTCTTCAGTTAAAATCATCACGATGTCTTTTTCAGGTTCTATTGGGAAAGAAAATAACATTTTTGTTTCGTGAATACCTGATCCTCTGCCATTAATAATAGTGGCTCCTTTTGCACCCGCGGCTAGTGCCGAATCTAGAACTGATTCAGCTCTACCCCTATCTACAACAACAAAAATTGCTTGATACATTTTATTTTCTAAACCTCGCTTTTCTATAGTTTTAATTTCGACATCGCAGTTACGCACTCCAATGATGTTTCTTACGGAAATCGTAAAAGCTATGCCATGATTCGGTTTGTCTAGCTGGAATTTTTTATGGATTGCATCAATTGCCTTTTGAACAATATTTTCTTTGGCAATCATTAAGACGATTTCTTTTCTGACATCGGTCAGGTCAAGCAGTTTCAAAATATGATTATTTACCGTTCCTTTACCTAAAAAAATTGTCGCACCGGATATTCCGTTTTGTTTGGCATATTTTACTACTTTACTTCCCTTGCCAAAATCAACGATAACACATATTAATTCATAATTATCCATTATTTTTTAAACCTCCTTTTCGAAGTTTTATCTTGTAAATTAATCCTAAAAGTTGTAGTGCAATTAAAGGAGTCATAGCAACCATCGCAATCATACCAAAACCTTCGATGAGATTTTCCTCCCCGGCAACTCCCTGAGCAAAGGCCAGGATAAAAGTGGCTGTCATTGGTCCGGATGCCACACCACCGGAGTCAAAGGCAATTCCCACAAAGACCCTAGGTACAAAATAAGTTAAGATAAGCGCGATGATATAACCCGGTAAAAGATAATGCCATAATTCCACTCCCGGAATAATGATACGAACCATGGATAATCCGATGGCGATTCCAACACCGATGGAAAGTGTTGGTAGTACAATCATTCTTTTTATGGAGCCGCTTGTTACCTCTTCGATTTGGGTTGTTAAGACATAAACGGCCGGTTCGGCTAATATTGTCACCATTCCCAGGATTAAACCGATAATGATGACGATTATTTTACTATTGTTTGCGACACTGTTACCGACAAATCGACCTACTTCCATAAAACCGGCATCCACACCTGTTAAAAATAAGACTAAACCTACTAAGGTATAAGCAAGACCTTTAAAGATACGCGTAATCATTTTATTAGATAATTTAAAGGAAACAAGTTGAAAGATAATGAATATTAAGATTAAGGGCAGTAAAGCCAATGTTACATCACTTATTACAGAAGGTAATTCTTCAATAAATGGTAGGAAAATCTTCGTTGTATGTGTGGTATCGGGTGATAAGTTACCCGTTATCCCTTTTGTGTTAGTGATTAAACCCATTATTAATACGGCCAGAATGGCACCCGCCGAAGCTATTGCCACTAATCCGAAACTATCCTCTTCGGATGACCCCTGTTTTTGTTTTAATGCGGAAACTCCTAAATTGAGAGCCAGTAAAAACGGTACGGTCATTGCTCCTGTTGTCGCACCTGAGGCATCAAAGGAAATGGCCAGAAATTCTTTTGAATTGACAATCGCAAAGATAAAGATTATACCGTAAACAATTGTTAAGAGAATATGGAGGGGTTTATCGAAAACGACTCTTAATAATCCTATTGCGACTAAGACACCAATTCCGATTGAAACCACAGTGACCATGCTCATTTTTGTGATCAGATTAGAAGTGACTTCCGCCACCTGACCGGAAAGAATATGTAAGTCAGGTTCGGCAATGGAGATAAAAAAACCTAAAGCTAGCCCACCTATTGCGACAATCCAAATTTTATTTGATTTGGTAAGTGATTTTCCCATTAATGTTCCAATTGGGGTAATCCCCAAATCAACACCAAATAAAAAGATTGCCAACCCGATTATTATTAATAATGCCCCTATAAGGAAGCGCAATAATAAATATGTATCTATAGGTGTAATTGTAAAATGTAAAATTAACACAATAAATGTAATAGGTAAAACAGAAAATAATACCTCTTTAAATTTTTCAAGCAATATAGTCAAATTATCCACTTCCTTCCGGTATGAATTTCAGACAAATATATTATAACATGTATAGTTTAATAGATAAATAAATTATTATCCTTTTTATTCTTTAGAAATAGTCTTCTTTTTATTAATATAATCGGATAAAAACTAATATATATTGTAGTAATAAATAATTAGTTATATTTTATGGAGGTAATATGGAATACGATATTTCTAAGAAGACTATTAAGGAAATAGAATCAGATTTTAATACTGATTTAATTACGGGTTTATCTAAAAAAGAGGTAATTGACAGGCTGTCAAAGTACGGTAGTAACAGTATCAGGAAAAATAAACGAAGAAGTTTATTGGAAATGTTTATCGCACAGATTGCTGATTTTATGGTACTTACTTTAATAGGGGCGGCAATATTAGCCACCGTAATAGGTGAATCAAGAGAAGCAGTCTTAATCATTATCATCGTCATTATTAATGCTTTTTTGGGAATATTGCAGGAAAATAAGGCTGAAAAATCGTTAGAGGCAATAAAAAAATTGGCGGCACCTCAGGCAAAGGTTATCAGAGAAGCCGAGCTAGAAATAATCCCTGCAAGTGAATTAGTCATCGGGGATATTGTTCTACTAGAGGCAGGAGATTATGTACCGGCAGATGTTCGTTTATTTGCGATAAATAACTTACGGATAGACGAATCACCACTTACGGGCGAGTCAGTACCAGTCGAAAAGAATGATGATACAATCAATAGGGATAATATCGCATTAGGAGATATCCATAATTGTGCATTTATGGGAACTGCCGTGACATACGGTAACGGAAAGGGAATCGTGGTAGCTACGGGGATGAATGCCGAGATAGGCAAGATTGCGAAATTGATAACCGAAGCGGAATATCTGCAGACACCTATCCAAAAAAGTCTGGATAAACTGGGTAAAATGATTCTAATAAGTATCTTACTATTTTGTACGATAATCTTTTTTATCGGATTGGATCAGGAATTCAGTTTTTTTACGATGTTTATAACCGTCGTAAGCTTAGCGGTTGCCGCAATTCCCGAGGGATTACCGGCCATTGTCACGATTGTTTTGGCCTTGGGCATGCAGCGAATGGTTAAGCGTAATGCGATTATCAGAAAACTTCCGGCCGTTGAGACATTGGGTTCAACTGATATCATCTGCAGTGATAAAACAGGAACATTGACAATGAATAAAATGACGGTGGAAGAGCTTTTTATAGATAATAAACATGTTTCGATCAATCAGGAAAAAACTAATGAGATGATTAATAGGTTAATATTATACAGTATCCTCTGTAATAACACAAAAGTCGATAAAGAGGACGGTAGATATGTAAAAATCGGGGATCCGACGGAGGTAGCTTTAATTGATATGGCAATTAACTGTAATATTGATCCGCTGCAAAAGATTAAACAATATAAAAGAATTTCCGAAATACCCTTTAGCTCGGAACGGAAATTAATGACAACGGTAAATATGATTAATAATAAAAAGATTGTTATCAGTAAGGGTGCTCCGGAGGTCATTTTAAATCTGTGTCAAAATATTTATCTGCAAAATACGGTATTTCCGTTAACTAAAACACATCAGGAAATAATAAACCGGGCTAATGATAAAATGACGAATTCCGCTCTAAGAGTAATTGCCGTAGCGTATAAAGTGGTTGATGAAATATCTGACTCAGTTGAAAAAAATTTAACATTCGTAGGATTAATCGGGATGATTGACCCTCCTAGAAAAGAAGTAAAGTCAGCCATTAAAAAATGTGCCACGGCCGGTATTGAAACGATTATGATTACCGGTGATCATAAAAATACCGCGGTTGCGATAGCCAAATCACTTGCTTTAATAGATAATGATAATGAAGCTATCACCGGGACTGAACTCGATAAACTAACCGATAAAGAATTAAATAAAAACATCGATAATTATAAAGTTTATGCCCGTGTTTCTCCGGAGCATAAGTTGAGAATAGTAAAAGCCTGGCAAAGATTAGGTAAGGTAGTGGCTATGACAGGTGATGGCGTAAACGATGCGCCTGCGCTTAAACAGGCTGATATAGGGATTGCGATGGGAATTAGCGGGACGGAAGTGGCTAAGGAAGCGAGCGACATGATTTTGACCGATGACAATTTCACGACAATCGTTTATGCCGTTGAAGAAGGAAGAACAATATTTGCGAACATCAAAAAAGCCATCAGGTTTTTACTCAGTTGTAATTTGGGTGAAATAATCACGATTTTACTCGGAATAATATTAGGAAAATTCTTATATAGTGTGTCTGTTTCGCCGTTAAGTGCCGTTCAGCTTTTATGGGGTAATCTGGTTACGGATTCGTTAATCGCCATATCATTGGGTTTGGAAAAACCGGAGCCGGATGTTATGAAAAAAAGAAAAGAAAGTAGTTCAATCATTGATTTTAATGCAGGTTCAATCATCTTTTTTCAGGGATTGTTAATCGGACTTCTTTCATTTATGGCTTTTCATATAGGGATAAAAGAGACCTCATCAGTAACAGTCGGTCAGACGATGGCTTTTATGACATTAACCATCACTCAGCTTTTCCATGCATTCAATATGCGATCGGAACAATCCATCTTTAAAATAGGTTTATTTTCCAATAAATATATGATTAATGCCTTTCTATTTAGTTTGTTTTTACAATTAAGCACATTGATGTTTTCCTTTACCAGAAAAATATTCAATACGGTATTATTGTCACCAGAGCAACTATTAATTGTTTTTGTTTTATCAATAATTCCTGTTATTGTGATGGAATTCAGCAAATTATTTTATCAACAGTTATATGTCCCGGAAAAATCTCAATAATTGTTAATTTTATGTTATGTTTTTCCAATGCACTTGTAATATAAAAGGCAAATGTTGTAAAATAAATAGGAACGAATGTGAAATAAAGGAGTATAGTATGAAACCACTTGCAATAATATTGTTTGTTGTTACTTATTTATTGTTATTATCCGTACCTAAAAAAAGAGCATATATCGCTCTGATTTCTGCCACAATCTTTGTTATTTTAGGAATCTTACCTGTAACAAAGGTACTTGATTATATTGATTGGAATGTTATTTTAATGATAGCCGGTACAATGGGAATTGTCGCATTATTTATCGAATCAAAGATGCCTTCATTACTGGCTGATATTATCATTGAAAAAACACCTAACATAAAATGGGCAATCATTTCCCTTTCCTTATTTGCCGGATTTATTTCGGCGTTTGTTGATAATGTGGCCACGGTACTGATGGTGGCACCGGTTGCCATAACAATCGCTAAAAAATTAAACATATCCCCCGTTCCTAGTATCATTGCGATAGCGATATCCTCTAATTTACAGGGAGCTGCTACTTTAGTCGGAGATACCACTTCCATTTTATTAGGTGGGCGTGCAAACTTAACTTTCTTGGATTTCTTTTTCTATAAAGGAAAGATTGGTTTATTCTGGATCGTTCAGGCCGGAGCCGTGGCTTCTACGTTAATCTTATTATACGTTTTCCGCAAAAACAGTGAACCTGTTGAACCTATTGGAAGAACTGAAGTGAAGGATTATTTTCCAACGGTTTTATTGGTAGGAATGATTGTACTTCTGATAATTGCCTCCTTCATTACCGATATCCCTCAGGTTTTGAAAGATAACCTCAACGGTATTATTTGTGTCTCATTATTTGTGATCGGAATGATTAGAAATTACATTAAAACAGATGATTCACATATTTTTGGCAAATATTTAAAAGAAATCGATTATTTCACAATACTGCTTTTAGCCGGATTATTTGTCGTCATTGGTGGAATTACCGAAGCCGGTGTGGTAAAAGATATCAGCAAAATATTCGTGAGATTAAGTGGTGATAATTTATTTGTGATTTTTACCTTAATTGTCTGGGCTTCCGTCTTATTTTCCGCATTCATCGATAATATCCCATATGTGGCAACCATGTTACCTGTCACTCATGTAATTTCCCAACAATTAGGTGTTGATCCATATCTATTATACTTTGGTTTGCTGGCCGGATCTACTTTAGGTGGTAACTTAACACCAATTGGTGCTAGCGCAAATATAACCGCTAATGGAATCTTAAGAAAAGAAGGATATGAAGTTAAGGCCTGGGATTTTATGAAGATCAGTATTCCATTCACTTTGGCTGCCGTTACAACAGGCTACATCTTAATCTGGTTTATCTGGAGTTAAAAAATATAAAAAGGGAATTATTCAAAGATAATTCCCAGTCTGAAGGGAATTATCCAAGTAATTCCCTTTTTTAATTCTTTGCCAAACGATTTAATTGTAGTGATGTTAATAAAGCGATGATGAAGAGGATTATGCTGATTATGCCTGTTCTATTAAAGGCAAAATCAGGAAGTAATTCAGGAATAGATCCTATCACAAAACCAATGATGGCGTAATATGTGATACTATAATATTTTTTTATCAGATATTCCATTAATTGGGAAAATAATAATGCTCCAACAACAAGTCCCAATCCTAGCGGAATTAAGATAAACATTTTATCTAAAAAGGCATTGATCATTTCACTAGAAGCAAGCGGTAGTAAAAAAATGTCTTTAATACTTGCCACTGAATTCATTACAAGTCCATAGACACCTAGTAGAAATAATAGGACGGTCCCGCTGATTCCGGGAATTACCAATGATCCGGACATAATAATGCCTATTATAAATAGGTATAATATATTACGAAAATTCATAATTATTTCTGTCTTTTTAATATTATCCGAAATATCTTTATTATCAAGATAGGAAAAATATAAACCAATTGCTAAGGCGATGAAAAAAGGTATGAGTAATTTATATGAAAAGCCCTTTTTATTAGCTGTTTTAACAAGTGTCGGAAGAGTACCGATAATTAATCCGGCAAAGCTTAACATTGTCTGCATTTCATATCTTTTGATTAACTGTAACTGTATCGAACTAAATATGACAATACCAATCCCCGCTCCTATTCCTACGGATAATAAAAATATTCCATGTTTTTTAACATCTTTCAGAAAATTATTAATTGAGTTGATAATTTTCTCGTATAAACCAAAGATAATAGCCACAGCCCCACCGCTAATACCTGGCGCAATGGCTCCTGCACCTATAAAGATACTGATTGCCACTGTTTTAATAAAATTCATGTAAAATCACTCATTTCTTTATAAATATATTTCTATATTATCATATTGTGTTTAAATTACAATAATTAGTTTGATAAACTTTCTAATGTTTAATTTATTTAGTATAATAAACTTATAGTATTTTTTATTTGAGGTGA
>JAWLBU010000078.1:0-7305 GCA_041687555.1 Haloplasmataceae bacterium
AATGATCAAGAACGGTCAGATTTTAATTGTGTAAGATTTATTCACCTCTACTTCGTTACATTTATAGTATCTCAAAAAAAATTAAAAATAATTAATAAATACTTAGTAGTCATAAAAAGGTACTGAGCAAACAGTACCTTTGTTTTAATTAATATTCAGCTTCTAAATTAGCATCCCCTGCAATCTTATAAAGATTTGGGAAAATTCTTTTATCAATTTTTAGGTTAACATATACAATTACTGAAACAATTATCCCTACAAATCCTAAAGTAATAAATGCTAGACTAAATGAGTAATGTTCTATAATAGAACCAATAAGGTATTGACCTGCAACACTACCTATAGAAGCTCCGATATATCTGATACTATTTATTCTACCTCTGTGAGAGGAAGGAATTCTTCGACTTATGTATGGTGAAGAACCCAACGTATTTATTATTTCACCTATTGTGAAGAAAAACATCATAATATAAAAGATCCAATAGGTGTGAGCATTTATTATTATCATGTAGCTTATTGAATATAATAATATGCCAATAAGGATTTTACGCATTTCGATAATTCTATGGAACAGTCTTGTCAAGATTGGTGTAAATATTATCACGATAGCTCCGTTAAAACTGGAAAGTAAACCAAAATATTTGGCGCCATTCTCTACAAATATTTCTTCCATATACAGTGGGAGGGCAAAAGTCCATTGATTATAGATGAAGACACCAAGCATGGATACCATAATCTGTATTAAAACAGACTTTCTTTCGATAAGTATTTTAAATGTGGATTGATTATCAGCATTGTCCTCATATTCATTTTTATCTGATTCGTTAAAATCCGCATTATTGATTACTTTTACAAAGATAATAATTAAAATTGTCGAAGACATCGTTGTTAATCCATCCAAGATAAATGCCAGACTTAAATAATTTTCAAACAATAAACCACCAACGGCAGCTCCAACGATATATCCTAAATTATGGCCTAAATACGTTAAAGAATAAACCTTTTCCCGCTCCTGAGGCTTTGTGGCATCGGCTGTTAATGCTTCATAAGCAGGACCTTCCATATTAGCAAATAAGCCGGCAATTACGAAAAAGACCAACATAAGATTCCCGGGTTTTAAAAATGAGCAAGACATAAAGAATATGATACTTATCGTATCAAAAACTATTATTATTTTTTTACGGTTAAATTTGTCGGCCAGTTTTCCTCCGATAATAGTCGCCGGTAAGAACAAAAGTCCTATACCCAATGATAGTAAGGCAATCTCTGAAGGATTATAGCCCATCTTCCGACTTAATATCAATGTCAATAAAGGCCAAATGAACGCTCCCATGTTTGTTATTAATCTTGAAATAAATATGACATAGGCGGATTTTGATAAACCGGCATATTGTGACAGTATATTTCCTTTTTTCATACATTTCTCCTTAATAATCTGCGATTCTTATTTGCAGCATCATAATATTATTTTACTATAACCGACATCATTCCGCATTCTTTTTTTAATTATTTTCTGATATAAAGTTTGTATATGTTTGGAAAAGCATATTTATTTGGTATATATAGAAAATATATATAAAAATACTATTTATATTAACTAGATTTTGTTATAATGATAATAGATGTTTTAATAAAAATGAAGAGATGGTGTATACTTAGGTGGAATATAAGATGGGAATATAACATACTACTTGAAAAAATATATGAAAGGAGCTACATTATATGGATAAAGATCAAAAAGATTTGAAAGAAATTATTACTAAATTTGCTGAATCAGGTTGGGATTTAATTGCTAATCCGGCATGTGCTTGGTTGGAAGGTAATAAAAATAAAAATGCATTAATTTCCGCAATTGAACAGGCCGATAGAGTTTGTGGAAACTGCGGTTGTGAACTTGATCCATTATATAAAAGGGCATTAGAGTTAAAGGAATTGATGTAATAAGGAAGTAAATAATGATGGATAAAGAAATTATTAAGAATATCATAAAGTTTCGGGATGAAAGAAACTGGAAGCAATATCATAATCCCAAGGATTTAGCTATTTCTATAAGCCTTGAAGCAGCTGAATTATTGGAAAATTTTCAATGGTCAACACATGAGGAAGCATTAAAAAAGAATAAGGAAAATATCGCAGAGGAACTGGCTGATGTATTAATATATTCCGTATTGTTTGCCGAATCCATTGGTCTGGATATTGAGGAAATAATCAAAAATAAGCTGTCAATAAATAATAAAAAATATCCAGTGGATAAAGCATATGGAAAAAAGGAAAAATACACACAATTATAATATAATAAGGCACTGAAATATCAGTGCTTTTTTATAAATATATGGAGGATTATATGGAAGAAAGTAATTTTAACAAATTAAAGAAAGATATTATCGCCTGCAGATTATGTAAGGATACTTTTGGTTTTGAACCAAGGCCAATCTTTCATGGGTCAAAGCACTCCAAAATAATGCAAATCAGCCAAGCTCCATCTAATAATGTTCATATAAGCGGTAAACCATTCACGGATTTAAGTGGCAAGAGACTTAAATATGAATGGTATAAAATATCGGATGAAATATTTTATAATCCTGATTATTTTTATATCACCGCCATGGCTCATTGTTATCCTGGGAAATTAAAAAGTGGAGGTGACAGATTACCACCTGTTATATGTGCTAATAAGTGGTTAATGAAAGAAGTAAGTATTGTTGATAGCGAGTTGATCATTTTAATAGGTAAGTATGCCGCATCTTACTTTTTCCCTAATAAGAATTACAATGAACTGATATTTAGTAATAATAAATTACTGGGAAAAACGACAATTGTTTTACCCCATCCTTCACCTGTTAATATCAAGTGGTTTAAAGATAATCCGGGGTTTATGGAAAAACGATTAGGTGAGATTCGTAATTTGCTTCATTCTATCCTAAATAAGAGTTGTTAAATATTTAATATCGTTTTAATATGGTAAATAGATAGAATAAAATTAGAATAAGAGGTAGGTTGAATAATCAGACAAAAGATTCGTCGTATCGTAGTTTTTATATCCCTTTTACTATTTCCGGTTACGCTTAATTTTTTTTCACCGTATATTTCAGTTGATGGGGCGATGCAGGGAATAGTTTCCGGCAGTGTCATCGTCTTTCTTATTATGTTTATTTCGGGTCTGGTTTTTGGCCGGGCTTGGTGTGGATGGTTATGTCCCATTGCCGGATTAAGTGAGATGGGTATGTTAATTAATAATAGACCCGTTTCCGTACGTAAATTATCTATAATCAGGTATATAGTATTTGCTGTTTGGTTTTTAATTTTAATCAGTGGATTTATATTAGCGGGAGGAGTAAAAGGAATAAATCCGCTACATTTATCGGATAATATTATTTCAGTTACTAATTCCTATCATTACATTACATATTATTTGGTATTGTTTATCTTCGGAGGACTAACCCTATGGTTAGGCAGACGCGGTGCTTGTCATAGTATTTGTTGGATGTCTCCGTTTCTAGTTAGTGGGTATATATTAGGAAGATATATTCGCTTACCGCAATTAAGAATAAAATCAAAATCGGATAACTGTATAGATTGTAAAAAGTGTGACGGTAGATGCCCTATGAGTATAAATGTCAGTAGAGAAGTAAAATCGGGGGAAATTACTTCCGTTAACTGTATCTTATGCGGTGAATGTATTGACAGTTGCCCTAAAAAAGTTCTCAATTATGGAATTAGAAAAAAATGAGTGTTTCCACTCATTTTACTTATGTCAATTTAATTAATTTATCTTCAGTTAATTCATAAATATCTTCAAAAACATTTTCGAGGAACTTTCGATCATGAGTAACACAAATTACACAACCGTTAAAATTAATCAATAATTCATGAATCACCGGAGCGCTTAATGGGGATAAATTTCTAGTGGGTTCATCCAGAAGTAAGACATTATTTTTATTAACGACCATTTTTAACAATAGTAGTTTTGCCTTTTGTCCGCCGCTTAAATTTATCGTTTTGTTTATCATTTCTTCTCCGGTAAACTGTAATGCTCCCATCATCTTTCTGATTCTTGCTTCTTCATTATCGCTAAAATCCTTTAGTATATATTCTAAGGCACTATACTTATCAGTCATTAATTCTTCGTATTTTTGACTCATATAACCTACGGATATGTCATTGCGATTCTTTAATTCTTCATATATGATTTTTAATAATGTGCTTTTTCCGGAGCCGTTTTTACCAATTAAGGCAATTTTCGCATTTCCTTTGATATATAAATCAATTGATTTTGGTAATGTCAGATTACCCAATGTTAATTTATCCAAATGTAATTCCAAAATACATTTGCTGTTTGGAACATTAATATCCTTATTAAAGAATAAATCAATGGCTTCCTCTCTTTCAGGTATTTCTAAGAAGTTCTCGCTTTCTTTATTTAGTCTTTTTTCCATGCTTTTTAAGGAATGCATTTTCTTTTTTAATAAACGACCTAAACTTGGATTTCTGACGACTTGATTCTGTTGATATTCCACCTTATTATAAATTTCTCTAAATCGCTCCATTTTCTTTTTATAATCACTTCTTTGCTTTCTTGCAATCATTTCCTGGGAATCTAAAGCAATTTTCCTAAAATTTTTATAATTTTTATAATTCATTTTCACTACTTCATGAACCGGTTTATTTCTTTTATGAATTTGTGACAGGTGGATAATTCCATTACTGGTGTTTTCAAGTAATGCTTCATCGTGGGAAACATATAAAATCGGGCGATTTTCGTTTAAAATGAAGTTTTCTAAAAATAATATCGTATCTAAATCTAAATCGTTTGTCGGTTCATCTAATAAAAGAATATCGGGGTCATCTAGTAATATCTTTACAAGACCCAATTTGACCAATTCACCGCCGCTAAACTGATTTACCGATTTATTTTCGTCAATTATACGAGGATCCAATTTTAATTTCCATAATAGCTTATCCAACTCACCTAATTTTTGATAATCGTTAAAATCAATACTTGAATTAGGTTGCTTTTTTAATAGAAAATCATAGATATTAGTATTCGACCAATATTCGAGTATGGATTGTTCCAAATAGCCTATTTTTCCGGAAACACTGATATTACCGTTAACATCACAATGTGGTATCAGATTTTTATTATATATAGCCTTTAATAATGTTGATTTGCCGCTTCCTTCTAATCCGATGATCGCATATTTATCATTTTTATTTATATTAATCGATAAATTATTTATTATTGTCCGATTATCTTTTACGATGGTAATCGATAAATTATTTATTTGTAGCATCATTATCTCCTTTATATTAATTAATTATCATAAACAAAATATTAAAAGAGATAAGTTATTATCCTTTTAATATTATTAAAATGTATTATACATCTTATCACCTCATAACTCTAATATTCATAGTATAACTTCAATATTGAACATATGTCAATATAGCAGTAATTGACTGAGGTATGGAAAATGATTATAATTAAGTATAAGTAAATTTTTAGGGAGATATTAAGTGATTAAAAAAATACCTAAGTATGTTATTATTCCGACAATATTAATAATTACGATGCAGTTATTAACCTATTATGGAACACAGTATATCAATAAACAATTTACCGCATACTATTTTACCATCGAGTATATTGATAATTTGTTTCCTGTTGTTACTTTTTTTATCGTATTTTATATTTTATCTTATCCTTGGTGGTATTTGTCACCAATTATTGTCGCTAATACCGATAAGACCAGATTTTTTAATTGGACGGTTGCGATATTGCTTTGTTTTATTATTAGTGGATTTATTTATGCTTTTATTCCTACGACAATTACCAGACCGGTAATCGAAAATAATAATCTTTTTGATTGGCTAACTAATTATATATATTTACATGATAGTCCGGAAAGACCAATAAACCTTTTCCCAAGTTATCATTGTCTTCTTAGTTGGTTTTGTTTTATTGGTGTCCGCAGACAAAAGAATATCCGTTTATGGTATCGTTACAGTTCTTTAATTTTTGCCATATTGGTCTGTTTATCAACGCAGTTTATAAAGCAACATTATATCGTAGATTTTATCAGCTCTGTAATACTGGCAGAAGTTGTTTTTTATCTAGTATCCAAATATAATCTAGGCAATATTCTAAAAAACATAATCGCTAAAGAAGAGTGAATGAAATGGATGACTTAAAATTGATAAAACCAGATCTAGCATACAAGAATGAGTTTTTAGATATGATTAATGATTGGAAGACTCATAATGAAAAACCAAAACCATGGACAATAAACATAGAACCGGATAATTTGTCCTTAATGATTGAACGACTAGATGACTTTAGTAAAGGAATTGGACTTAGGGAAAATCAGGTTGAGAATACTACCTATTGGCTAATGCATAAAGAAAAAATAATTGGTGCAGTTAATATCAGGCATAGACTAGATGGTTATTTATTCAAATACGATGGCCATATTGGCGGTGGTATTAGGCCTAATGAAAGGAATAAGGGATATGCCACAAAGATGTTGTCTTTGGCATTAGAGAAGGCTAAGGATTTGGGAATTAATAAAGTATTAATTACATGTAATAAAGGAAATATTGCTTCAGAAAAAACGATAATTAAAAATGGCGGTATTTTTGAATCTGAAGAAATTGAAGAAAACGGTAATATTGTCAGAAGGTTTTGGATTGATTTAGGTGAGGATAAATGATATATATAGCTTTTTTTCAGGGAATTAATGTTGGTAAACATAATAAAATAGAGATGAAAGATTTGAAACATATCTGTGAATCTCGGGGATTAAAAAAAGTTCAAACATATTTACAAAACGGTAACGTCATATTTGAATCTGATGAGGATGAGAGCTCCTTACGTAAAATGCTGGAACGAGAGATTATGATAATATACAACTATGTGGTTCCTGTTGTTATAAGAACGGCGGAGGAAATAAAGGACATACTTGCAGCTAATCCTTTTAGCAAGGAAGAAATAAAAGAATTTGAAGCAACTACCGGTGAAGGAATGTATGTTGTGTTACTAAAAAATATTCCCACAGCTGAAAAAATTGAGATTTTAAAAACTTATCAGTATCATGATAAGTTTAGCATTATTGGGCGTAATATTTATGTTTTGTTTAAAAGAGGTATCAGAAATTCTCTTCTTGCTAGAAATTTGCATCAGGTAGACATTCATGCCACATTAAGAAGTTACACAATAATAAATAAATTATGTGATTTAATTAATATTAAAAAATAAAAATATATATCAATATTTTCCAGAAAATGGTATAATATACATAATAAAATAAC
>JAWLBU010000079.1:0-6997 GCA_041687555.1 Haloplasmataceae bacterium
TGTTTAATTTTTTTATGTCTATTTCATACAAACACTTAATAACGCAAACAATATTAGTTATATCTATTATGTATTATAATGTATTAAAAAGAAGTATGACTTTTATTTAGAAGGTGAAAAAATGAAGACGAGTAAAAAAATATTTACTATACTAAAAAGACCATTAAAACTGTTCAGAATTCTTGGAAATAGAGGATTTTTTAATTGGATCCCAGATAAAATTTATTTAAAAATCATATACTATTGCGAAGTTGGTAAATGTTTGAACTTAAAAAATCCCAAGACCTTTAATGAGAAAATTCAATGGTTGAAATTATATGATAGAAAACCTGAGTATATTAGTTATGTAGATAAATATGAAGTTAGAAAATATATCTCAGAGACTATAGGTGACGAATATCTAATTCCGTTAATTGATGTTTATGATAATGTAGATGATATAGACTGGCAAAAATTACCGGATCAATTTGTTTTAAAATGCACTCATGGTTCAAGTTCTAATATAATTTGCCGTAATAAGGCAAAATTAAATATCAAATCCACAAAAAAACAATTGAAAAAATGGATGAATAAAAGTTGGTTTTGGTTTGGAAGAGAATGGCCATATAAGCATATAAAACCTAGAATTATATGTGAAAAATATATGGTTGATGAATCTAATTATGAGCTAAAGGATTATAAGTTTTTTTGTTTTTCTGGAGAGCCTAGATTACTTTTCGTGGCAACTGATAGACCAACTGATACTAAATTTAATTTTTATAATTTAGATTTTGAATTAATAAATATGAAACAATACTATCAAAACTCTAACAAATTAATTAGCAAACCTAAAGGATTTGAAAAAATGATAGAACTCTCAAAAAAGTTATCAGAAAATTTACCACATGTTAGAGTAGATTTCTATGATGTAAATGGAAAAATCTATTTTGGTGAATTAACGTTTTATCATTTTAGTGGTTTTAAACGTTTTGAACCTAACTATTATGATGAATTGTTAGGTGAATGGTTATTACTTCCAGATAAAAGTAGTGATATTACTTATTAAGAGGTTAATGCAAATGAATAAGTATAAAATAAATAAAGTTATATATGAACTTCGTAAGATATTAATAAATAAGTCCATGATTAAAAAAATAAAGAAAATATCAAAAAAGACAGATATTATATCTAAGATTAATAAAGTAGAAATTAATAATTATTGGAATAAGTATACAAATATTACCAAATATTGGCATATTTGGTATTCATCTAGAAATGGTTTATTTGATGTTAGATATATTCCAGAAAATATTTTTTATACACTAATTGAACCGTACTATAATAAATTAGATTTTTACAAAATGTATCAGGATAAGAATATTTATGATTTAATATTCCATGATATAAAAAAGCCAATTACAATTTCAAAAAATATGGAGAATAGTTATTTTGATGATAAATTTAATTATATATCTAAAGAGGAAGTTATTAATAGATGCTTAATGGTAGATGAAATCGTGATTAAACCTGCAATAGACAGTGGTGGGGGGCGTAATATCTCATTTCTTAAAATAGAAGATAAAACTACATGCGAAATGATCTCAAATATTTTGGATTACTATAAAAATAATTTTATTATTCAAGTAGCATTAAAGCAAAGTAGTAAATTAAGTATTATTAACTCTGAGTCTGTTAATACAATTAGACTTATTTCTTTTTATAATAAAGGTAATGTAATAATACTTTCATCTGTCCTTAGAATGGGTGTTGGTAAGTCAAGAGTAGATAATCAAGCTGCGGGGGGGATTTCCTGTGGAATAAAAAATGATGGAAGGCTAAAAAAATATGGATTTAATAAATATGGAGAAAGATTAGTTCGACATCCAAATGGTTTTGTTTTTGAAAATTATGTTGTACCATCTTTCAAGAAAATTGAAGAACTGGTAAGAGATTTACATAAAAAAATTCAATATTACCGTATTATTTCATGGGATTTTGCTATTGATGAATATGATTCACCAGTTTTTATTGAATATAATTTAAGGTTCCAAGAAATAAACTTTCATCAACTTAATAATGGTCCACTATTTGGAAATCTGACAGATAGTGTAATAGAAGAAGTTATAAAAAACAATTAATTGACATTATTATATTCAATGAAATCGAGGTTATAAATAAAGATGCAAAATATATATAACATAATATACTTAATTAAAAAAAATGTACTTAGGTTTATAAACTTTTTTAGGTATATATATCTTGAATTGCTATTTAGATTAAAACGGAATGAAATTCCAAAATATAAATTCTATTCAAATGAAGAACTATTTGAAAATTTAATAAAATATAAAAAGTCATTGACTAGGTTTGGTGATGGAGAGATAAGATGGATATCACAAACAAATAAAAAATCGTTTCAAGAAAATAGTGAATTATTATCACAATATTTGATAAAGTGTATAGATTATAAAAATGAAAATTTAATTATAGGAATTCCAGATGTTTTTGATATATTAAGAAAATATAAATTGACAAGTAGAATTTTTTGGAGAATACACCTTAAAAACTACAGAGTTATTTGGATGTATTATTTTTGTAATAAATATACCTTTGCTAATAGTTTAATAACTAGACCTTATATGATAAATAAGAATAAAGATACTAATATATTTGAAATGTGGAAAAAGGTCTGGAATAATAGAAAAGTAATAATTATTGAAGGTGATAAGACATTTTTTGGTGTTGGAAACGATTTACTAAGTAATTCTGCAAATATTAGTAGAATAATAGCACCATCTGAAAATGCTTTTAATCAATATGAAAGAATTTTAGATTTTGCGTTAAGTTTACCAAAAGATGACTATTTATTTTTGGCAGCATTAGGACCTACAGCTAGTATTTTAGCATCTGAATTGTCAAAAAGAGGTTTACAATGTATTGATATTGGTCATTTAGATTTAGAATATGAATGGATGATAAGAAAAGTAAAAAAAAGGATTAATATTCCAGGAAAATACAATAATGAATCATATTTAAAATACATTGAGCCAAATTTTAATAGGAATGACATTTTAGAATATCAAAAATCTATAATAATTAAAATATTATAACTCGATTATAAAAATTATATTAAGTTATCCAATTTAAATTATAAGTCTAATATAACTAGAGTTGTAAATTATTGGAGGATGATTGATACATGAAGAGAATAGGTATTATAACATTAACAGGTTATACAAATTATGGAAATAGATTACAAAACTATGCTTTACAGCAATTTTTAATTTCTTTAGGATATTCACCTGAGACAATTAATATCAAAAATAATATTATTCAAAATAAATGCAAATTCTGTAAGAAAATGAAAGAAATAATAAAAATTCAAGGATTTACAGGTTTTATAAAAAAATTAATTTTATTACTAAATAGGAGACAAATAAAAAAAATAAGAAATTTTAGATATAAGAAATTTAAATTGTTCTCAGAAAAATATATTAATAATTCAAATTTTATAATTGGAAATAAGGACATAGAATTAAACTCCAACATAAATGAATATTATGATTATTTTATAGTTGGTAGTGATCAGGTATGGAACCCTTATTTTCCTGAAGTGACAGAAGTGTTCTTTTTAACGTTTGCTAGTGAGCATAAAAGAATATCATATTCAGCTAGTTTCGGAATTAATGAATTACCTTGTAATGTGAAAGATAAATATAAAAAATGGCTTTCTAACATTAACCATATATCTGTAAGGGAAGAATCTGGAATTAAAATAGTTGAAGATTTAATAAATATTAAACCTGAGTTATTAGTTGACCCTACATTATTATTAACAAAAGATGATTGGCTAAAAATTGCAAAAATCCACGAAGGAAAGCCAAAAGCGAAGTATATCCTAACGTATTTTTTAGGAGGTATAAATAAAGAATATAAAAAAGAAATCAAGGATTTGAGTAAAAAATATAATCTTAAAGTTGTACATTTAGCAGATATAACTGATAAAAAAAGATTTACAGCTGATCCAAGTGAATTTTTAGATTATATAAATTCAGCTACATTATTTTTTACCGACTCTTTTCACGGAACAGTTTTTTCTTTAATCTTTAATACCCCATTTGTTACATTTAATAGAGGAAATATGAATTCACGTATAGATACAATTTTAAAAAAATTTAATTTAGAAAATCGCAGATGGAGTGAAGTCAAAAAAATAAAAAATTACTTTAGTGTTGATTTTAGCAATATAGATAGTATCTTATACAATGAACGACAAAAGGCAAAAAATTTCTTACTAAATTCATTATCATAGAAAGTTAGGTATATTAATTTGGATACTGGAATTAAACAAATCAAGTATGGTGCAATAATAACTTATATAACAATGTTTTTAGGTCTAATAATAAATTTAGTTTTTACTCCCATTATAATAAGAATACTTGGTCAAAGTGAATATGGATTATATAATCTTTCAGCTTCTATTATTTCATATTTAGGTATTTTAAACTTTGGTTTTGGAAGTACTTATATTAGATATTATGCTAAATTCAAGGTTAATTTTGAAGATGAGAAAATATCAATATTAAATGGTATGTTTATGATAATTTTTTCTGTTATAGCATTATTATCATTGTTCATAGGGACTATTATAATATTAAATATTAATTTAATTTTAGGTGCAAGATTAACATTAAATGAACTTTACATAGCAAAAATATTAATTATTATTTTATGTTTAAATTTAACTATTAATTTTCCTGGTATTATTTTTACTTCATATATTAATGCAAATCAAAAATTTATATTTATGAAATTGGTATCATTAATTAAAACTATAACAAGTCCCTGTGCAATAATAATAATTTTATATTTTGGTTACGGATCTATTGGAATGGCTTTAGCAACTACTTTTGTCAACTTGTTTATAGAAATAATCTATATTTTTTATGCAAAAAAAAGACTGAAAATTAACTTTAAATTCAAATATTTTGATAAAAAATTATTTAAAGAAATGACAATATTTTCCTTTTTTATTTTTATAAATATATTGACAGATCAAATAAATTGGAACGTAGATAAATATCTTATTGGAGTATTTAGAGGGACTAATGCGGTGGCCATTTATTCAATTGCATCACTAATTAATAATCATTATTTACAATTATCAACTGCTATATCTAATTTATATGCACCTAGAATTCATATATTAATTAATAGTGAAGAAAATGGTGATATAATAACTAAACTATTTACTAAAGTTGGAAGGATTCAATTTATAATTTTATCATTATTTTTAAGTGGTTTTATATTTTTTGGTAAACCATTTATTATTTGGTGGGTAGGAAAAAGTTATTTGAAAGCATACTACATAATAATAATATTAATTTCATCAGTTACTATACCTATAATTCAAAATTTGGGAATTGAAATACAAAGAGCTAAAAACTTGCACAAATTTAGGTCCATAATATATTTATTAATTGCTGTATTGAACATTATTATTAGTATTCCACTTGTAAATAAATATGGTGAAGTAGGTGCTGCGTTAGGAACTTCAATAGCATTAATAATAGGAAATATATTAATTATGAATATATATTATCAAAAAAAGGTTAATATTAATATGGTTTATTTTTGGAAGAATATATTTAAATTGTTTCCTTCATTTATAATTCCTGTTATAGGTGGGTTAATAATATTACAAATTATTAATATATATTATATATTTTTATTTATTTTAGGTATTTGTTTATATAGCATTTTATACTGTTTATCTATTTGGGTTTTGGGAATGAATAAATATGAAAAAATATTAATAAAAAACTTTCTACTAAATACTTATAAGTATGTATTAAGGAGAATAAAATGATAAAAAAAATTAAAAAGTTGGTCAGAAAAAAAATGCCTTTATTTATAAATAGAATGATAAATAGACTATTATTATTAAAATACTATATTTATGATATGAAAAAATTTAGTAAAGCAGCCTTTAAAATTACTAAAAAAAGCAATTTGAATACTTTAGAAGCTGAAATTACTCTTCACTATCATTCTATAGAAAAAGGGTTAACAAATATTAACTTTAGGGAAGGCTTTGGACAACGAGCATTAAAAGGACTTATGAATTCCTTGATTAAGTTTGAAAAACATGGTTATGATTTATCAAATGTTAGGTATTTAACTGGATTAAGTGTCTTAAATAAGTATGTTAATGTTCATAAAAAAACAAATATAGATGTCTCAAATATTATAGAATTTTTAAAGGACAGATATACTATTGTTTATGAGGATTATGGAGGTGTAATATATCTAAATAAGAATGATATTTTAAATAAGATTAATTCGAAATTTGATGAATTTTCTTCATCACGATTCAGTGTTCGTGATTATTCTAATGAAGAAGTAGATGATAAATTAATAAATGAAGCAATAGATATAGCTATGAAAACACCTTCTGTTTGTAATCGCCAAGCATGGGAGGTGCATGTTATCAAAGATAAAAAATTAATTAAAGAAGTATTAGAGATTCAGGGTGGATTTATAGGGTATGGAAATAATATACAAAGATTGATTATGATCACCACTGATAATAATTATTTTTCTACAGGTGTTGAAAGAAATCAAGGTTATATTGATGGTGGTATGTTTTCAATGTCATTAATATACGCATTACATTATAAAGGAATTGCTACTTGTGGATTAAATGCAAACTTGACAATAGATGATGAAAAATTAATTATTAAAATGTTAAATTTGAAAGAATCTGATAATATAATAATGTTTATCACAATTGGTCATTATATGGATAACTTTTCTGTACCAAAATCTCATAGGGATTCTTATATTGTCAAGACAAAATATTATTAATTGTTTAATGTTAATAATATTAGCATTATGATAGTACTAGATTAATATAAAATGGGCAAACTTGTTTAATTAAAAAATTAGTGATATAGTGTATATATGATTATTTCGGGCCAAAGCAACAACCAATCTCGGAATAAAACAACAACTGTTA
>JAWLBU010000080.1:0-6785 GCA_041687555.1 Haloplasmataceae bacterium
CTTTGTTTGACATAAAAACATCCTCCTTAATATTTTAATTAAGCAGGATTATCTCACATTAAATTGGTCTTTAATAGATGCATTAGATTTTACGCTTACTCATATTTATCCTTTTTTTGACATTTGAAAATAATGAAAAACAGCCACACTGTGGCTGCTTAATGCTCAATATAAAAATCAAGCTCAATTATATTGCTTAGGCGCTCTTCCCTTTTTTTGAATAACATTTGGTTTTTCTACAGTAACATCCAGCACTTCACAAACGGAGATTGAAAAATGCCACGAATCACCGAAATCATAAATATAAAGAAATTCGTCATTAGGTTTAAAAGCAAACTGATATAGCTTTACACTAGATGCATCAAGATAATTTGCATAAGGAGAACTATAACACTTGTCTGACCATGGTTTATTATCCATAAAAAAGGCATATAAATGATCGTCATCAAAATCATAAGCATCTAAAATTACATAATGTAGATCTTCTAGAGTATCAGTTTTATTTATTTGAATTTTACGCCAAAGTCCTGATGCTAATTTCACCATAAAAACATATGAACCATGCATAATGGTCACTCCTCTCTTATTTAACAAAACAACATTTCTTATATTTTTTACCGCTCCCACAGGGACATGGTTCATTTCTGCCGATTTTATAACTTTTAGTTTGAAAAGATTTAAGTAAATGCTGTAAATAATACGATATTCGTCGATTTCATATTTATCGGGCAAAATATAATTATTATCCTCATTTTCATAAATATCGGTCAATTTAGCAATTATTTCTAATTTCCAAACCAATATATTTTTATTATTCAAATTACCATTTTCGATTTTTTATTTATCATATACAAATGTTCATCAGTCATCATTTCGACCATAAGAATATACACTCTTTTTTACTTTACAGATAATATTCTTCCGGTAAAACGCCATTTTCTAAAACATAGTTATACATTTTTTCTAGCATCTTTCGTGGCTTAATTCCTTTATTAACCGCTAGTTCATATTCTCTTCTCCATAAATTGTCAAGTTTATATAAATACATTAATTCTAACAGGACATATAATAAAACTTCTTTGTCTCTTTCAATATAATTTTTCTTAAAGAAGGAAATAGCCTCCTCAATTTCTCCCAGTTTGGCATATAAACGAAAAACAATTTCAACCAAATTGTTTATTTTATCGATTTGATAAAAATCCAATTCTTTTTTCTTTTTATCATTTGACTTAAGACTTTTGATTTCATCGATTGTTATTTTACATTGTTCTATCGCTATTATTCTGGCGTCGTTAGTTTTCATATATTGGAGAAAAACATTAATTAAGGAGATAGGAAGTGTTTCACTATCCACCACACTGTTAATCACTAATTCGATACCCGATTTTATGTTCTTTTCATTAAAACCATCAACATATTTTCGAATAAAAACCCTGTCAAGAAAATCAGGCTGGGATATCCCAATAGCACTAAAAGGATCGGTTGATGGGAAAAGATACTCTCCACATGCTTTACTCAAAACCTTATACAGCATTTCATATAACTGGGCTACTTCCATACCTTCGGGGCTGGTCATTTTGAATGTATCCAAGTCTTTGACAAATGCTTTCACTTTAAAACGCCATTTTGAACGTTCATTTTTATGGACAATTCTGTTTGGTGCAAAGTACAAACTGTTTTGAGCTAAAGTACAAAACAGTATTATATCGGCTTTTAATTGTCCAAAATCCACATTTTTTTCCTTCTTAACAGCACCATTTTGTTTATAAGAAGATAAATCAGAAATCAGATAATCAAGATTTTTCTCATCTTTAAGCTTTTTCGGAATTGATTTATAAATTTCCGATATAAGATATCTTAATTCATCTTCATTATATTTTTTGATTATTTCTCTTAATTCCGTAATTAACATAGCATACTCCCGTTTTATAATAAATAATTTAATTCTTCGACAAATGCCGGTCTCTTTTTATTAAAATACAGTAACTCATTAATCATTTCTACCAGATTATCCCTACCCGCTATTTCTTGGTATTTTACAAGTAAAAACATACTCCCCGATATGCTTTTCTGTTTTAGCTGAAATTGTTTCATTATAATATTTGTTCTTTAATGTATCAGCGTAATCTTCTATACTTCGCGGATTATTACACACATAATCCATCAATTCATCCAAATCATTTTCTTCTGTTATCAGCTTTAGAAAAATATTTCGATAACGAAAATCTTTTTGCATTTTTAATTCTTTCTTAAGATTACTATATAATACTTTCTGATCATCTTTAGTTATCCTCATTTTTATACGAATCAATAATCTTTTCATCGGTATAATAAGCATATCCCCTATCTAATACCGTACTACTTATATGTCTTTCAAAGTTATTAATATTCATATACTGTAAACTCCCATAATTATTAATAAATATGCGAAAAGGCTGTTATCATCAGATACAGCCAGAAAATACTTTATTTATTAATCACTTTAACTGATTATGTTTTTTGTGTTCGTTAAGATTATGTTGAATAATTACTACAAATGTACTAATCATTAATCCTAACACTAGTCCGATTGCACTTACTAATAATGTGCTTTGTGGTGTTTCAACTTGAGGAGTCGCTAAAATCCGAACCGAGTTTTTGATTTTTAAATTATTATAATCTTCTAAGACAGTATTAGTATCTTCAATTAGAGTATCTAATTCATTAAGAATTTGTTCGGCTTTTTGTTCGACAAAATTAACTCTGTCTAGAAAATCTTCTCCTTCACTGTCATGATCCATTGATAATTTAGCTATTCGCTTTTCAAGGAGATCAATAGTCGCATTATCTTCAGCAATTTTAATTTCAGTTTCAACCAGTTTTTCATACAAGGTATTTAAATAAGGATTGGTATTATATTGATATTCCTCACTCATACCAGGGATAATAATGACATGTTCCCCACCCTTATATTCACTAATGATTTTAGTTAATTCTGTTTTAATCGCCGTTTGTTTAGTTAATTCAATTTCCAAAGCATCGATTTGATTTTCATAACGGATAATCGTTAATTCCGGATTTTTTGAAACAATACATTCTGAAGTCTCTAAACCGGCTAACATATCCTGCATTTTCGTATTTCTGATTCGATTTACTATAACCAATAAATCATCAAACCCTAAACCATTGTTTGAAGATACAAATTTCGAGCTTTGAGGAAATGTTCTATTAATACTATTTTCTATTAATTTTAATTGACTATTCAGGACATCATACATATCCGGATAGTCATACTCATCTAAATTTTTAACTATATTTTCCACTAATACTTTTTGCATAATATAAGTACGTTCAAAGTCTTCTCTAAAGTTACTAATTATATATTCAATTAATTTCTCTCCTTGAGACGCATTAATTCCTAAACTACCGTAATTTAAAGTTAATTTAAAGTCTGTCGGATAATAAGTCATTTCCTGCCCTTTTGCCAAACTCTGTTCTATCATTTTAACAATATTATTAGGAACAATTCCGGTGACGTTTATACTGTTACGTAATTTATTAGTACTAACTCTATCTAATCCTGCATCTATTAAAGCTTCATTAAGAACATGAGTTTCAAACATACTGGATACATGAAATAATTGACCGTCAGGATATTCTCCTTCTGTTATTCCATTCCATTGTAAAGATATTACTGTAACAAGTTGGGCATTATTATTGTTATAAATTCTTACGCCAATAAATGAAAAAATACCTACAATGACTGTACATAAAAAAATAAATACTTTTCTCTTCCAGATAATATTAAAAATTTCTATAAGACTTATACCTTCATCGTAAGCAGCATTTTCTACATACACTTTTTCATTTTCCATCTTTATACCTCTCCATAAAGTTTTTTACTTATCAATTATATCATTTTTTTGCGAAATTTGTATATTTTTATTGAAATTTGTAGAAAATGAAAGAATTATTCCTTCAGTTTTTCGATAATTCTCATTTTTAAGGGATCGTTTTCTAAATTATGTCGGTAAATTTCAACAGTACTGATTAAAATATAGAAATAAACTCCAAAATAATGTAAATCAAAACTAACATCCAATAATTGATGAATTAAGGCACCAACAATACTAAACAATACTATCATCACATATGGTTCTTTCGGCTTTTTCAAAATTTTAACCCAGTTATAAGCAATTTGAGAAAATAGTATTAAACCAACAATTCCAAGTGTTGAAGCAATCTGCAAGATGAAATTATGGAAATGGGCTTCATGGCGACCTAAATATTTTTCTATTAAGTACTCACTTGATTTAACACCATTACCAAAAAGAAAATTATCTAAAAAACTTTCCCAGGCAAGTTTATATAAGGGTAACCGATTACTGCTGGTAAAAAATCCTCTATTGATGAATCTTATTATCAAATCATCAAATAAATTAAAGATATTTAACAGAAAGAATGTACTAGCAAAAATAGAACCTAAAATTAAGCTATACTTAAGTAAGAGATGTTTCTTAACATAAAATAATAATAAAAGCACGAATGCTATGGCAAAACCTAAATATGCTCCTCTAGATAACGTTAAGAGTAAACCGAAAATAGATATAATATCACAGGTAAGAAATAATATCTTATTTTCATTTATAACAAGATATTTGTACATTGACACTGGTAATAATAAAACGAAAATCGCTCCTATTAAATTTGAAGTACCCCACCCTAAAGTGATATTACTTTTATCGGATAAAATATTTTCCAGTCCCGTCTCAAAATACATCATAATTAATTCAAAGGATAATGTTATAAGTATAAGAGATGCTGATTTAGATATCTTGATAAATTGCTCCTTCTTTATAGATATTTTACTATTTGTCACTATATAATACATCATATATCCTTCAAGTATTGCCACAACACCTTCTAATCCGATGAATTTATCAGGGGTCCATAATATAGATAATATATTATAAAAAGAGTAAATTATTAATGGTAAAAAGAGGTTACCGATAGTAATAAATTTATTTTTGATATTTAGGAATATACTATAAAAGAATAATGACGTAATCAAAATATAATCTATCTTGTATATACCGGTTTTAATTTTAACTGACATTACTGAAAATAGTAAAACAATGATAAAATCACTTATTGGTCTCTTTTTTATTATCAATAAGATAAATATTATAGGATAAAATATCATAGCTAATATGAAACTATATTCATTAGAAAGCCATATTAAAATAGTACTTAAAGCCAATAAAATATAATACCATTCACTTCTTTTTAACATAAGCCCTACCTCAAAACAATTTTGCTATTTAACAATGTATCTATTACTATAAATAATAGGACCACAAATAATTCAATATAGATAACTGCGAAAATATCAAGTTTTATTATTGTTCCATACACATATATAACAATTAAAATAAATGCTAAAATAGCTGACATAAATTTGAATCTTGTTTTTTTCTGCAATATTTCGTCTCTTATCCTATTATTAAAAGCAAAAATACATAATAAGAAAGTATTTGCCGTACCTATATTTAAAAAGGAAAATTCAAAATATTGGCTTACAAGAAAACTAATGTAATATGCATTAAATGCTATTAAGTATTTTATATTATGGTTTTTCTTATTAAATAAAATCAAGTGATGATTTCTTATCAGCATATAAGAGAACCATGCTACAACGGTTAATAATGGTAATATCCCCATCTCCGTTAAAATACCTAGATACATATTATGAGCTGAAGTTAAACCTGAGACTAATTTCTTCTCAAATAAATAATAAGTACTATTGCCGTATCCTACTCCATAACGCCAATGCTCTTTAATAACGGTTACTAAACTTAGCCATATTTTGTCCCTGCCACTTAAAGATAGTTCGGCTCTTACATGCTCTAATAATTGATCTATACCATTAAAGTAATAATAAACAAAAATAACCCCGATAATAATATTAACCAGCAATAGTAAATACTTTAAACTCTTATCATAAAAAGCATAATATAAATTGATTATTATAAACAAGAAAATAATAGATAAAAGTGATGTTCTACTGCCACTTAATACGCAATTAACAATAAGGACTATAGAAGATAAGCCCAAAAATAATCTGACAAAGATATTTCTACATACTAATATCAATATTGATAAAATCACTATGCCAATAAATGTATACTCACCTAAAGAATTAGGGTTATTTAATAAGGAACTGTAACGATCATAATCAACTATTTTTATACCCCATATTATCATATCTTTCTTAATGTAACAATATAAGGTTATCGTACTATAAAATAAAATAATACCTAAAGATATTGTCAACGATACGATAAATGCTTTTTTATGCATGTAGCGAAAAATCATTAATATTAGAAAGAACCCCGGAAATGCTCCCTGCATCAGCTCACGACTTCTTAGTCCCATATCCACATAAATACCATTAAACCATATCTCAATAAAATATGAATTATATATTAAAAACAGTACTATTAATATTATAAAGATATTATCTTTAATAAACTGGACTAAATTAATTTTCTTTACATTTAGTAAAATAGCAATCAATATAAATGTAAAAGAGTAATTATATAATTGAAAGGTCAATGTTAAAATAATATTATTATTAACATTGAAGATGATAAAATTAATAGCTAAAAATAATATAGCTATTATTAATAAAAACATTGTGTAAAAAGGATCCACCATTAGATTTATTCCCAAGAGCCCCCAATCACCAATACTGTAAACTTTTGGAGGATAACTATTATTAATCACTAAAACTAATAAAAAAAGAT
>JAWLBU010000081.1:0-6422 GCA_041687555.1 Haloplasmataceae bacterium
ATTTGGTAGATTTTATTTTATCAGGGAATTGGAAATTTGTCTCTTTTTTCATAAAAAGAGGTGTGAGTTAATTACCCACACCAAATATTATAGAGCCTTAAAAGCAGGAGAACATTCTCCTGTTTTTAATTTTTAAAAATTCTTTATTAAATAATTAAATTACTACATATAACAATAGAATTTATTATAAATTAGATTTATAATAAAAGAAAAAAGATTTTTGGGGGATTTTTTATGCTGAAAACAAGAATAACGGAAAATTTATTCCGCTTTACCGATTTAAGTATTTTTGATGATGATACCAACGCTTATGTTTTTTTGACCGAAGTCGGTCCGATTGTGATAGATACAATCGGAGACCCGAAACACTTTAAAACAATAATGGATTTTATTAGAGAAAACGGATACGAAAAACCTTCCGCACTTATTTACACACACGGACATTTGGATCATATTTTACTTACCAGGGATAATATTGCTTATTTTCCCGTCTATGCCCATAACAGCAGCTTTAGAGTGATAAACGAGGGTAAGTCCAGAGTTTTATCCGGGTTAATACGTGCCGGAAAACTATTTAAGAATATAAATGTGGTTTATCCGAATATCACTTTTGAAAACGAAATCAGGATTAATGCGGGAAGCTATTCATTTATACTTATTCATACTCCGGGGCATACACCTGACAGTCTTACGGTTTTTGAAGAAAAAACAAATATGGCCTTTACCGGTGATAATATGATCATTATTGATAGAAAACTTTTAGTTCCGAAATTGGATTATGCAAATGGTTATATAGAATCACTTAATGAGATAAGAAAATTAAATCCAGGGATTATTCTTTCGGGACACGGAGAGGAGATAGAATCAGGATATTATTTTACGACCTTTGATGAATATCTTAAAGCTAATTTGCACTTTGCCGAAAAAGCAGTGCTAGAAAAGATGAATATTGCTGAACTGGATGTTTATGATATTTTTGATCCCGATCTACTCGATAAAATATATAATCCGGAAAACAGTATTATCATCGAAAATTTGTTAAGCGCATATCAATTTTTTCTTAATAAAACAGATATATAAAAATTGAATCTATTAAATTAAACCACTTAATAAAAATAAGTGGTTTTTTTACCACTTATTAAAGACTTTTTCGGCAAATCCCAATTTTTTATCGATATTAATTTCCGTATTATCATCAAGTATGGCCTTGCCGCTGAAATAACCGAATACCTGATTTTGTACGGAACATACTACAAGTAAACTTGTTTTAGCGCTTCTGTTCACAATCGGCTCAAAAGTTAAATTAATCCGGTTATCATTTGAAGTGATTGTCCATGGACTTAAGAAATCATATTTATTATCTTCTTGGGGAATATTAAAAGTAACCATATCGAGTTTATGTGCTTTTCCTTGGTAAAAAAGCATATTCTCCGTAGCCTTACTCGTATCACCAAATCCGTAACCGAGATTAAAGCCGAATGTATTGCCGTCAATATTTGTTGAAAGAGAACTCCAATACCATGTATTTTTATAGGTCCAGACGCCTCTCCCCCAATCTAAGGTACCATATGAGTCATCGGTATTGAATTCATAATCTTTTTCACCCAATGTCACTAATCCCTTAGCCTTCATACAGTTTATCTTTTGATTATAGTAAAAATGTTTCGGCTTATGAAAAGGAGTAGCTATGACCATACTGTCCCTTGGTATTTCACTTAAGGTTATATCAACCTTAAGATCCTTTGTTTTATAGAAATTTTTCATGTTATAGAGTAAATGTCTTTTTGTACCGTCATTTTTAAATTCAAGTGCTATCCGTTTATTTGTAAATTTAATATCACCAAATTCACTAGTTTTTGGTAAGTTCATTTTTCCCATCGGGAATAAGGTCATAACAGATGAGGTTTGCTGCCATTTTAACGCAAAATCCAGCAATGTGGCACTTACAAAACCCATATATCCGTTATCGGCTATTGTCAGGGCGATACCGAATTTACTGTTGCCGATATAATAATAATCCCATTCTTTGATTCTTAATTTACTTGCTTTAACGTCATTTCTGTCGTACTCATAAACAAGATTTGTGGACCAGCCGGGATTAAGTAAATTTCCATTGTCATCAAGTAATTTCAATTTTTTATTCATAATCAAATCCATCCTCCCGAATAAATTATAACATAAGCAAAAAAATAGTGACAAATGTAACTACTAATAATGATCATAAAACTTTATAATTTACTTAAGAGGTGATTATCATGATCCTAAAAATGGAAAATGTGATTAAAAGATTTAAAGAACATTTAGCTTTGGATTATTTAAATTTGGAAGTAAAACAGGGTGAGGTTATCGGTTTGTTAGGCCCAAACGGAGCCGGAAAAACGACCTGCATTAAGACGATTATCGGTTTACTGCCGGTTGATGAAGGGGAAATAACCGTATTCAATATAAAACAGGATGGAAAGAACAAAGAAATCAGAAGTCAAATCGGTTATGTGACGCAGGAAGTAACAATATACGAAGATATGACCGCAAAAGAAAACCTGGCGTTCTTCGGCAGTTTGTACGGACTCAGAAATCCTTTACTAGATGAAAGAATCACTGAAGTGGAGAAATTAATCGGTCTTGAAGGTAGACTCAATGAAAAACCGAAACATTTTTCCGGCGGAATGAAAAGAAGATTAAATATCGGATGCTCGATATTGCACCATCCCCGTTTATTAATAATGGATGAGCCTACGGTAGGTATTGATCCCCAATCACGTAATTATATTCTGGAATTTGTGAAGAAAATAGCATCCGAAGGAACAACAGTTATCTATACTTCCCATTATATAGAGGAAGTGGAGGCTATTGCCGATAGGGTTTACATAATGGATTTGGGCCATACGATTGCTTCCGGTACTCTACAGGAACTTATCGCCCGTATTAAAGGTGATTCCCATATCTTAATTGACGTAAAAATCGCCAGTGAGGAAAAGAAAAATGAACTGTTGATGTTGCCGGATATTAAAGAAGTGGCGATTAATAATAATCAATATCATGTTATTATTCCCGGCGGCGTAAATATCATTGATAAAATAATCATGATTCTCGCTCCTTTGGGAATAATCAATGTAAATTCCAAACAACCGAATCTTGAGGATGTCTTCTTAACATTAACCGGTAAACAGTTAAGAGATGAGGTGCAATAATGTTTAGATTTTATCTGATTAGGACCCTCAGGGACATTGTAGGTCATATCATCTTAATCTTTCTTCCCGTCATATTAATCAGCTTTTTTGAATTTATCTACGGTGCGGGGATATTACAGATGAAATTACCTAATGAGAATCTTACCACCGGATTAGTGCTTGCCATCGGTTTTTCCTTAACCTTTCAGATTTACGGTAGCTCATACAGTCTGGAAATACTAGGAAGTGATTTTTTAACACCCATGCATGATCGCTTGTTGGCAACTCCGGAAAGACCAAGAAAACTGGTTATGTCAATTCTTTTTACCAGTATTATCGTAAGTTTCCTGCAAACACTAATGGTTATTCTTTATTCGCTTTTTGTCTTAAAAATCCAATTTGTTTTATTACCGGCAATCCTAGTTGTTCTTTTAATTTCCGTGATATTTAATCAGCTATTCGGATCAATTCTCTTATTTTTACTTAAGAGTGTAAAAAATGCTTCTTCCGTAATCGTCCTTTACGGAATTGCCGCACCGATGATTGCCGGTCTTTATTTTCCTCTTCCGGAAGGGATCGCATCGGAAATAATGAAGCGTTATTTGACGCCGATGTCACTTGCGCAAACAGCTATTTACGGAATTATTAATAAAGACTATAGTGATATTATTATCGGTTTAGCTCCGATAATTACTCTTTCTATACTTCTTTTCATATTAATCAAACCTTTAAGTAAGAGGGTGATTGTATGACGATTTTTATACATGCGTTAATACGCAGCTTTAATACTAAAATCAATATTATTGTTCTTTTTCTTTCACCCATATTAATCGTATTTTTACCCGGTCAATTCGGCTTATTGTTCTTTGGTCTTGTTAACATCTATTCTGCATTTCTATTAAGTAGACCGGTAATTGATGACAGAAGCAATAAGACGATTATCCGCATTGCCGCAACACCCACGAGTTATTTTAACTATTTATCCTCTCACCTTCTGGCTTATGCATTAATACTTACGTTTCAAAGTATATTGTTTATCATAGCCAATATTATCTATTGGAAGGGTAATCTTTTAGATTATATGTTTGTCCTTACTTTATATTTAGCTTACACATTGATGACAATTTCCTTTTCACTATTCTGGAATTCTTTATTTAAACATTTTAATTTATCCTCTTCACTCTTTTCCGGAGTCGCAACGCTTATGTGTCTGTTCAGCGGCGTCTCCATTCCTTTACAGCTATTTCCCGAAAGCTTTAGAAAAGTAGTGATTATTTTCCCGACCCATTGGTTACCGTATGGACTTGAGGCCCTGCATAATGATAAAATAATACGTGTACTGATGGCACATTTATTCTTAATTATTTTTTCCGGAATATTTATTTTGCTTGGAAGTAAGAGGAGATACTAGAAATGATAAAAAAACCGTTTGTTTTAAATCCGCAGGTATTATATCTGTATATATTGATACTTCAATGTATCATATCTTTACTTGTGTCAGAGTTTAATACAACGGTTTTTTTGCTTTTTATGGTTTCTTTCTTCAGTTTATTATTAAGATGGAGAATACCGTTAAAACCATCCTATATGTTAATCGATCTACTGATATTTATCATAATATCCAGTCAATATTCACCCGCCACTTTGTTTTTATTTTTATATGCCTATTATTTTTCCTATAAAAATAAATTTTTATATATCATTCCGATTATTATAACCGGGTTAATGTCTACTGAAGAAATAGTCTATTATGTATTATTGGCACAGGCAGTCTTATTTGGGACCATCCTGTATTACTGGGAAAAAGACAACAGAGTAAATAAAAACATAAATGATAATCTACGGTTACGGATATATGAATTGGAAAGCATTCAGGCACAATTATTGTCGGATTACCAGGATACCGAAAGGATATCGCGTCTGACCGAACGGCATAAGATTGCAGAAATATTACATGATAATTTAGGGCACGAGCTGACTGCCGCACATTTATCGTTAAAAGCCTATAAGACCCTATTATCTTCTAATCAATTACAGCCTGCGCTATTACAGCTAAATAAAACGGAACAAAGACTGGAAAATGCTTTAAGTCAACTGAAGGATACCGTTAAAACCATTGAACCGGTCAATGATTTAGGATTAACTAATTTAAGACAACTGTTGTACAATTATATATATCCGATTGAATTCCGGCTTTCGGGGGACACTTTAAAGTTAAAGCCTTATCTCTGGCAGTTAATCATGATGTCAGTAAAGGAAGCTTTGACTAATATTATTAAGCATGCTAATCCAAAAACGGTCAATGTTAATTTAGAAATAACGGACTATATCGTAAGGCTGATTATTGAAAATGACGGGATTAAAGGTAACAGTGTAAGACAGGGACACGGATTACGCTATATGCGAAACAGATTAGAAGCAGTAAACGGCAGCTTAAGCATTCAAAGCGACAAGATGTTTAAATTGATTATTATTATTCCTTTAAATAACGGATAGGTGATTAAATGAAAATTTTGATTGTTGATGATGATGATATGGTAACCGAGAGTCTCAGCATCATACTGTCGGTTGAAAATGAGTTTGAGATAGTCGGTCAGGCGGGAAATGGCCTTGAAGCCATTGAGTTTTGCCGGAAAAATGCGGTTGATTTAATATTAATGGATATTCAGATGCCTGTTTTAGACGGTATAAGCGCTTGTAAAGCGATAAAGAAAAGTTATCCGGGAATAAAAATCATCATGTTAACCACCTTTCATGATTATAAAAACATTCATCAGTCGCTTCAGGCGGGAGCATCAGGTTATTTACTGAAATCAGATGATTTTGAGAAACAAAAAATGACAATTAAAACAGTGTATGCCGGTTTACCGATTATAAGTGAGGAAGCATTAAAAAGCTTTACGGAAAATAAAACGGATGAAAAATTAACACCGAGAGAAAATGAGATTGTGGAGCTTATCGCAAACGGTCTGTCCAATAAAGAAATATCCCAGAAACTGTTTATCAGTGAGGGCACCGTGAGAAATACCATTTCCATAATTCTTGAAAAACTTGAATTAAGGGACAGAACACAGTTGGCAATCTATTACTGGCAGAAGAGATAACTAATAAATAAAAGAATAAAACAGTAACAGCTCTTAAAGGCTGTTACTGTTTTATGTGCGCCGGGCATGTATATCAACTAGGTGATGAAAGTTCACTATAGGGGTTAACCGTGCCAACTATTAGCCGAATGCAAGGGTGTCCATCGTG
>JAWLBU010000082.1:0-6347 GCA_041687555.1 Haloplasmataceae bacterium
AAAACATAATAAATCTTGATGGAAGGGAAGAAAAAAATCAGTCAACATAATTATGCATTTTATTCCGCCATTTTTATGTAAAAAATGTTGACATTTACAAAATGTAAAAAGTTTTTTTTGGTCTTTACAATATTGGTTTTTATTTTTTCATCAGTCGATTATGGAATTTTTGTAAAAGCATCCGGATTATTAGATAATCACATTAAGATTGAGAAAAAAGAAAAAAATCCTCGTAATGGAAAAGTGCTATATGAAGTTAAAAGTGAACGTTCTAGTTATGAGAAGGTATTCAGAAAAGATGACGGTAGTTATGAAGTAGTAACATATCAAGAACCAGTTCATTATCTGGAAAACGGTAATTGGGAAGAAATAGATAACTCAATTATTGAAGATAATTCAGGTGATTACACTAATAAACGAAATAGTGTTAAAATTAAAATGCCAAAAAAGCTGGATGACAATAAAAAGATTACCCTAAAATATCACAATCAGAAATTAGAATTCAGTGTATTAGGAATAAATAAGAGTGAATCTGAAATCGTTTCATTAAATAATGATACGGCGGATATTTATATTAAACGCAATAATAACAGTATTGTTAGATATAAGAATGTATTGGATAATGTTGACATTGAATATATTATTCAAGGGGAATCTTTAAAGGAATATATAATATTAAATGAATATAAAGAAAACTTTTCGTTATCATTTATAATTGATGCATATGGCCTTGAAGCAATACAGACTGAAGCCGGAAACATTGAATTTATTAAGGATAATCAAATAGTTTACATAATTGATAAAATGTTTATGACGGACGTTTTAGGCAATTATTCTGATAAAGTATCAATGACGATTGAAAAAAATGCCAAGGACAAATATATATTTACGGTTAAACCTGATGACAAATGGCTAAAGACAGCTAAATACCCTGTCAATATTGATCCGACATACAGATTGGATTACGGTAAAATCTCTGATGCTTATATAAGAGTAAACAGGGAAAATCAAGAAGAAGGATATATTAATTATGGTAATTCTCCATTAATAAAAATCGGACAGGATGATAGTATCATTATATTAATGTTTGGATATATTAAATTCACTGTTCCTAGCATATTGAACGGAAAATTAATGACATATGCGGACTTGAATTTATATGTGGACAATTTATCAGGGTGTCCTACTAAAGGTTGTAGAGTAAATGCTTATAGAATTAAAAGTAGTTGGGATGAATCAACTATTAATGTCTATAATAGTCCGGATGTTGATTTCTCTTTAGTAGCTGATTATCAATTTATAAAAACTGCAAAAAGTTATGTTAAATTTGATATTACAGATACGGCTAAGTATTGGGAGACATATGGTGGTAATAACGGAATTTATTTATCCATACCGAATTTAAATGAGTTTGTGGATTTTGCATCTAGCGAATATGGTACGGCATCCTTAAGACCCGTATTTCATGTCGGTTATATTGACACAACCGGTTTGGAAGATTATTGGACTTATCAATCACAGTCATTAAATCAAGCAGGTGTGGGTTATGTTAACACGGTTTCGGGTGATTTAACATGGGTTTTACCTTTGTATACAAATCCGACCATTAGAACGCCTTTTAACTTATCACTTATTCACAATTCCAATGCATCAATGAATAATATGGGATATGGAAAAGGCTGGAGAACTAGTTTTAATGAAAAATCTCATCTGATGATGATGGGGATGACAGTACATATTATTATTTAATTGATAGTGATGGTACGAAAAAGTATTTTTCTAATGTTTCTTGTACAGAATTTGGTATACCGATTGGAACAGCCGACAGTTGCGGAGTCTCTGAGGATGGTTCTTTTGATTATGGTATTTTTGGTCTTCATTCCGGCCCATATCCATTTGAAATACATTATAAAGATGGGACAATAAAAAGATTTGATTTTTATGGTAGGCTTACAAATATTGTTGAGCCGAGTAAAAATTCGTTTAATATATATTATAATAGTACGACAAATCAGATAAGTAGTATAATAGATACACTTGGAAATACCGTCAGTTTCAGTTATGTATCCGGAATATTGAATAAAATAACACTGCCTGATGGTAATTATTATAAATTCAATATGGTTAATAGTACGATTGAATCAGTACAGTTACATGACAAAAATGCCATTCCTGATTTTAAAGCACATTTTCATATAATTCTTCATCACAGATAACCGATGTAATAAATTCATATGGAAATCAATTAAATTATCAATATACTAATAATAATGTTACTAGAATTGAAGAAAAGAACGGTTCAGCATCATTAGGATATTTATCAATTAGTTATTCATCTAGACGGACTGGATTTACTGATTATAAGGGAAATACATATTATTACAGTTTTGATTCTTATGGACATTTAGTCAATATATTGGATAGTTTCGGAAACGCTCAGTATTATAAATATGTTGACATGTACAAAAATGGCAAGATAAATTATAAACTGAACAATCTTATTGAGGAAGTATCACTTCCACAAAAGAATATCATTAATCCGATTTATAATCATAGCTTTGAATATAATTTGGATGGATGGCAGAAATCTATAGAAAACAATGTCGGAACGATAACCGCAATTGACAACTGTGGTTTATTTGGCACTGAAGCAATACCTGGAATTAGCAATACATCATGCGTAAAAATAGAAAGAACCAAAGAAGATGCGCCTTATACTCAATTGTTGGAATTACGTCAGACAATCAATATGGATGCCGGTACTTATACTGTTTCAGGATATATATATGGTACTGTGGAAGAAGGATTGGGTATTTATATTGATGTTGAAGGGGCATCATCTAAAGGAACAATTTATCCTGTGCATGGAAATGAAAAATGGGTCAAATATTCCCTACAATTTACAGTAGCTAAAGATAATACTAATATTACAATTAAATTAAAAAATGAATCAATAAACGGTTATGCTTTATTTGATCATATTCAGATAGATAAAGGATTTATTGATCAGCGTTATAATTTTATAGAGAATTCCTCATTTGAAAACGGATTTAATGGGTGGACAAATTCAGGTGCTAGTATAGTAGACAATAATACGAGCGGTACATATGAGAAAGTATTAAATGACACCAGTGTTAAACTTACCAGTAATGGTATTTCAAGTTATGTTAAGCAAAGCTTATCGGGTATGTTAACCGGAGATAATGTAGTTATTTTTGGCGGATGGTTTAAGGGGGACCTACCGAATAATAATGCCAATGAATCATTAAAAATAATTTTAAGGTTTTATGTAAGTGGCTCATATGTAGATATTGTTTATGACATTGATAAAAATATCAATGATTGGCAGTATTTAATGTTTAAATATCATGCAGGGACTAACGTTTCCTTATTAAATATTGAAGTAAATTATAACGGATATAGTAATGTATATGTGGATAATCTCCAAATGTATATTGAGGATTTTGGTTCTACATATCATTATAATGACGATGGTAATATTACCAGTATAATAAACCCTGGAATTAATAACAATGTCAATTTTAGTTATAATTCAGCAAACAAAAACGATGTTTCTAGCGTTACTCAAGGAAGTAAGACTGTATCGATAAAATATAGTTCATCAAGATGGATCCAATCTACGGTATCACCAAATAATGTGAAAACATCATATACCTATGATTCATATGGTAACCCGATAAGTATAGTATATGGAGATAAGGATACACCGGGACAATGGTTTCAGGCTAAAACGGTATATGCAAATTACGGAAATTATATTGATAAGATTGAAGATGAATTTGGAAATATTATCGATTTTACTTATAATCCTGTTACTGGCCTCCTTGATAATATGACTGATGCAAAAGGTAATACTACAACCTATCAGTATGATAGTTTAGGAAGACTACTTCAGGTATTACAGGGTAATTCTAATGCGAAATATTATTATGAAAAAGATCGTTTACATGAAATTGAAGTCAATAACTTCCGTTACACTATTAGTTATGATAATCTAGGAAGAGTGGATAATATTAAGGTTAACAATATATTATTGACTCAGTATATATATGAAACATATGGAACATATAATACTAATATTTTGCAGGAACAGATTTACGGAAATAATGACAGTATAAAATTTCTTTATGATAATGAAGATAGAATAACGGATATCTTGTTTAAAGATGCTAATGTGACTGATTATATTACGAAATATCAATTTCAGTATGATGCCTTAGGAAATCTTGCAGTATATACAGATAAAGTTAGCGGTAAAGAATATTACTATAGTTATGATTTTACAGGTAGAATAAAAGATGTAACAGACGAATTGGGTAATAAAGTGTCATATGAATATAATCGAAATACCGGTAATTTAAGTAAGTTTAGTTATGATATAAATAATAAAACAAGCAGCATAAATTACTTTTTTGCCGATAATGGCCAGTATGATTATACTAATATCCGGGTTAATAGCGGAAATGTGATAAAAGATTACAATTATGATAATTCTTCATTACACAGATTATCTTCTATAACATTAAAAATGGGTATGACTACCATTCTAACAGAAACATATGAATATGAAACAACTGTGAAATATGGTAATTCCTCATTAAGAGTTAAGAAATTAACTATTGGCGAAAGAACACAGAGCTATACCTATGACAAAAACGGAAATATTGAAACTATTAACGACAGTAAAACCGGACTTACAAAATATCATTATGATTCGAAGAATCAATTGATAAGAGAAGATAACCCAGTAGCAAACAAAACCTATGTATTTGGATATGATAATAACGGAAATATAGATTATAAGAAAGAATATGGTTATACAACTCAAGATGTTATCAGTACAAGTTTAATCAAAGAGATAAAATATTATTATATAACTAATGGTTGGAATGATCAGTTAACTAAGGTAGATAATCTGGTTGAGATATTAAGTTATGATAATAGTGGTAATCCGTTACAGATAAATGATGCAAATTTAACATGGGACGGAAGGGAACTTGTTACCTATACTGATGATACGCTAAATATAACATTTAAATATAACAGTAATGGTATCAGAACGGAAAAAACGGTAAATGGTGTAACAACAACTTATTACCTAGATGGTGATAAAGTTATATATGAGACAGACGGAATAAATACAATTAATTATTATTATGATATCGATGGAACATTAATTGGGTTTAACTATAATAATACGGATTATTTCTATGCAAGAAATATCTTCGGTGATATAATAGAAATCAGAGATATAGCAGGAAATGAAGTAGCATCATATGAATATGATGCGTGGGGAAATTTACTTAACAGAACTGAAGTAGAAAATAATCCAATAGCAAAAATAAATCCATATCGTTATCGTGGATATCGATATGATAAAGAGACATCATTGTACTATCTGAACAGTCGTTATTATAATCCTGAGATAGGACGTTTTATCAATGCAGATGGCTTGATTGGTGAGCCTGGGGCTATACTAGGTCATAACTTATATGCTTATACACAGAATAATCCGGTGATGAAGGTTGATCCGAGTGGAAAATGGCCTGAATGGCTAGAAGACTCATGGGAAGATATAGTAAAGACTGTTAAGGATATTGGGGTTACTATTTATTCATCTACAGATAAAGCATTTAATATGGTTAAATCCGGTTCTGGTTATAATACACATATAAAACTTCCGGATATTAAAAAATCTTTTGATTTTATAACTAAAAATGGTAATAAATTTGATAGAAGATTATCAAGATTGAGAACTCAATCACTCCTTAAGGGGGCATTTAGCAAAGCAAATATAGGATTAACAGTGTTTTCTGAAGGCTTTAGTAATTACTTCGACAATGATAAGAAATTAAACTTTGATTTTTTTGCTACTACAGCTATAGATACTGGAATTTCTCTAGGTAGTTATGCTTTAGCTGCGGTTGTTGTATCAGCTGTATTACCAGTTGGAGCACCCGCTTTGTTAGTTGGCGCTTTAGTAGTTGCAGGTTCGTATGGTATTAATAAAGGCGTACAAGAATTAAACGAAAGATGGCAGAAAAATATGGGGTTAGATTATTATTGATGAAAGGTATAATATGATGTATAAATTTATTGGGATAGAAATATTATTGTTTGTTTTTTGGTATACAGCATATATTCAACTTGATGTTGATGGTTTACAATATGTAAATGAAATAGATTTTGAAGTAGCTAGGTATACATATATTGTATTATTTTTGTTTAATATTATTGTGTTCTTTAAAGTTTTAATTAATTTAGTGAAAAGCAAAACATTTGATAAAGTGAGTATTTACTGGCAATTCTTGTTACTTATTTTTACT
>JAWLBU010000083.1:0-6129 GCA_041687555.1 Haloplasmataceae bacterium
TGGAAAAGGTCACCTTTGATAATTATCTTACGGTTATTGACAATTTTATATCAGAAAGTATGGTTGAAATATCCTCGTCATTTGTTTATTTAGCATAAAGGCAAAATAAATACCGCTACTAGCAAAAAGCATGCCTTCTTTTTGTTTTGTCGAAAAATCGATAAATCCGATTACTTCTTCATATGATACATGGTTACCGGTGATATTTTTCACGGCTAACCTTGTTTTTCGATTTATTCTTTTTTGTTTTTTATTGAATTGATATGGAGAGTTTAAAGCAATTTTACCAATAAACATTTCGATAATGTCTTTAATCGTATATTTTCCGAAGGTAATATTGTTGAAATAATAATCCTCAATGGCTTTGATAATACCCTTATTTTCCTTTTTATAACATAAAGCAAGAATTTCTTTATTAAATGTTATCGCACCGTTATCTATCAGAAGTTCGATTATCTCAGCGTGATTATTTTCCAGCGCTAAGGTAAACGCATTTTTGTTATCGTATAAAGAAAGATGACTGATATTGGCGTTTAACCCGATTAAATATTGACATACCGCCAAATTACCGTACTTTGCGGCATACATTAACGGCGTGTATTGGTTATTACTGTTTTGCATATCAACCTTAAAATCGGGTATTGATTTTAAAGATTCCGTATCACCTAAAATCACTGCCAAAAAAATCCATGTTTCATATTCACTTAAATCCTCTAAATCAGGAAATTTATCTCTCACAACGTTCAGATAATTCGGATTTTTTTCACCAAAATACTTATCTAATAAGCATTTAATTTTATCCCCATATTCATCATGCTCTTCTACCAAGACTACTTCAGCCAAATCGACATTTTTATATTCTGATATCATGGCCTCAATCAATAATTCTGACACTTCGCTTAATGATAAACTTTGGTTAATATCAGTATATAAGGCTATAATAGGAAGCTTTTCCACACTAAAAAGGATTTTCTTTTCCTTATCATTGTGACTAGATGCATAAAGCAAAGTATCATTTATTGCTTTAACGATCTTGTTATCACAAACAATATCCATTTGTGTTATGATTTTTTCCGCAAACAGCTCATCCATCCGGTTTATTTTACCTAAATAATCCTTCAGAGATTCTACCCTTTCCATATCAATATATTGTGATATAGCTCTCAAAAGTACAGTTCTATTTTGCGCGTTTTTCATTGATTGAGAATCTAACTCTGATAAAACCTGTAAAATAAAATAAATTCCCTCACTATGATCATAGACACCATTCTCAATTCTATTTAAAATTTCCTGAAGACTGTAATCTTTGTCAGCCCGATGATCAATATTCATTAATGTTTGATTAATTATCCGGAGTATCTCCTCTTCATTATGATCTTCTAATTCATGGAGGATATTTTTTACCGTTTCTTTATCGATTATATAAGCATCATTCATTCTAAGTAATAAATCCAACGCTAACTTTTTAATTAGAAGTAGATTATCGACAGCATCAAGAAGATTCTTCTTATCGCTGCCGAAGATATTTCTTGCACAACGCCATAAAGCGCCTAATTTATCGATATCGGTCAAATCATTATCCGACAGTTTGAATAAGTTAAAGATCTCACTTATAATCAGATCGCTTGTATATTTCTTTTCCTTGATTTCTTCAACCCTTAGATTAAGTATTTCCGTGTATTCTCTTTCAATTACAAGCATATCAATCCCTCCGGTAAACTCTCTGCAGATAATTAAAGCTATAATGTATTAAAGCCAGATTTTTTAATGCTTCTTCTTTTAATGCTTCGGGAAAATACTTTATGTCATCATCCTTTAATTCAAATTTTTTTAATTTATGATTATATGCTTCCGTGATAATATCCTTAGTGCTTCCTTCGTTTATACCTAATATATTGTGGAAATCAATAACCGTTAAACGTTTGAACATTCTTTTATGTTTTTTAATATAGTAATTAATAACGGAATTATCAATATTTTTTTTCTTTTGAAGGTGCTTTTTTGCTCTTTCCTCTCCATTCTTAAAAAAGACATAAATCGCAACGATAAATAATCCCCCGTATAATATCAAATCATTGGCAGCAAAATTAGATAACATAACTTACCTCCAAAATATCTTTACAATCATTATAATTTAAGAACATTATTTATACAATATCGGATAAAAAAAAAGATAAGGTGTGTTGCAACCTTATCTTAATATGCACCTATTTAAACCCAAATTACCGATAATACTCTTAAGGAGAAAACATTATTGGGCTAAAATATTGATGGTAATACAATACTGCAACCCATCTTAATGGTGCACACTATAATATATGTTAAATGTTTCATTTTATTTCTTTTTTTAAAAAGTTTTTTTATTTATCTGATTTTCTAATAAGATGATTAATTATATTCAGATTAAGTACAAAAGTAATTATCTTATTAAGTACATTATTACTGAATAATATTTTTTTCTTTAAAATATAAACATAAAGACGATAATCAAATCTTTTTTTGTAGTAGACATTTTGTAAATATTGCGGAAATTCGTGTTTTAATTCCGCAAGCAGTTCCTGATAAATAGTGATTCTTAAGCTTTTATCCTTGATAAATAATACCTTGCTGATTTGGTAAAAGAAATGACCAATCGCCATAAATTCCAATTCATTATAGAATTGTTTTTTTAAATGTAAAATACTCTTAAAGCTTAGAGGAAATTTCCTGATTCGCTTATCATAAGTATTTGAGATTGAATATTTATGTATACGGTAAAAATATAATACTTCATCAACATAAGCGATTTTACCCTTTGCAAAGAGTATTGGTATAGTGGATAAATCCTGAGCTAAGGAAACCTTAGGAAAGATAATGTTGTTTTTTAAGAATGAAAAGCGATATAACTTATTCCAAAATGCCGGTTTTGAAAGTAGAACCTGAGGATAAGTAGAAGCAGTAAGCGGGAATTTATTCTTATTTAACGGTGTGACCTTTTTATTGACTCTTAAAATTTTATTATTTGTATCAATGACCGCATATTGACACATGACAATGTCGGCATCATCCTTTGTGATTTTTTCAAACATCTTTTTTAAATAATCAGGGTGTAAATAATCATCGCTGTCAATAAAAACAACAAACTCACCGCGGCATCTGTTAAAACCTAATTCACGACATTTTTGTGCTCCCATGTTTATTTCATTTTCCATTAAGATAAAACGATTATCATAATTATTCTTAATAACAGTTATACTTTTATCAGTTGAAGCATCATCAACAAAAAGGCATTCAAAATATGAATAGGTTTGCATCTTTACCGATTCGATTAATTTCGGTAAATAAATTTCACTGTTATAAACGGGACAAATGATACTTACTAATTTCATCATATACCTCACTTAAAAAAGGCGGTTATCGGCCTATTGAATAATAGGAAATACCCGCCTTTTTCATATCTTCTACTTTAAAACAATTTCTGCCGTCATAAACAACTGGTTTATTCATATTTCTAACAAAGTCCATCGGGGTTAACGACATTATTTCCGACCATTCCGTAAAAATAAAGCAGATATCGGCACCGCTTAATGCATCGACAGCACTTTCGGCATAGCTGACTTCAGTTGGAAATAGTTTTTGGAAATTAGTCATTCCGATAGGATCATACACTATGACATCGGCATGGTCCTCAATAAAGGCCGTGACATTAGGTATTGACGGTGCTTCCCGCAAATCATCGGTACCAGGTTTAAAGGTCAGTCCCAATACTGCTATTCTAAGCCCCTTTAAACATTCATATTTTTGGATTGCCTTTTTATATAAACGGAACTTCTGATTTTCATTTACTTCAATAGCGGCCTTAACCGTTTTCAATTCGTAATTATTTTGACTGGCAAGCCAGTGCAAAGCCTTCGTATCCTTAGGAAAACATGAACCGCCATAGCCAATGCCGGCTCGTAAAAATTCTTTTCCAATCCGTTTATCATAACTCATACCTAAAGCAACATCATCGATATTGGCATTGACAATTTCACAAAGATTAGCGATGTCATTCATAAAGGAGATCTTTAGCGCTAAAAAATCATTCGAGGCATATTTCACCATTTCCGCACTGCGGCGATTCATTACTAATATCGGTATATTAAAAGGTTTATATACTTCCATTAGGACTTCTTTTGCATGCTCCGATTCTACACCGATTACGATTCTGCTGGCATTAAGTGTATCTCGGACAGCAGTACCCTGGGCTAGAAATTCGGGATTGGATACAACCTCGATTGGAAATGGACATCGATTTCTGATAAATTTCTCTATCTTATCGTTTGAGCCTATCGGTACTGTTGATTTAACCACAACCAGACAATCCTGTTCAACACTTTCCGCTATTTCCTTAGCTACCTGAAAAACATAATCCAAATTTACCGAACCGTCACTTTTTTCCGGTGTACCTACGCCGATAAAAATCACTTCACTGTCAAGATACGCTTCTTTATAATTTGTGGTGAAAAATAGGCGGTTATCATTCAGATTTTTTTGGAGGAGTTCCTCTAAACCTGTTTCATAAATAGGAGAAATTCCTTGCTTCATTTTCTCTATCTTCGTCTCATTCACATCGACACATGTCACGATATGCCCTACCTCTGCCAAACAGACACCTGTAACCAACCCGACATAACCCGTTCCCGCTACGGTGATTTTCATCAATGACACCTCCTATTTATTTATTTCACAATCACATCAACACATAAAAAATATCCATATCATTATTATATTGCACAATCACAAAAGATATTCTTTTCATATATCTCTCACTTAATCTAATATTTTTCCGATAACTTTATATATAATATTTCGACATATTTCATTATGAAAATGTTGTATGTTAACTTTCAATAGCGGTTATTGACGGATATTATCATCATTACAACCATAATAGGTGTCGATGAATAATATAAAATTCAGTGATAAACTAACACCCACTCAGTTAACTTGCAGATATCTTCACTTGAGTTAAGCACTTACCAAAATCGTATATAATAAAAAGACAAACAATTTTAAAAACATATTAAAATAATGTTTTAAAATTATTTGGCCTCATTTCAGTACTTTTTAACACACCATAGTTTATTATGTAAAAATCCTCATGTAAGTCCTGTACATTGACATCTAGGAAAGTTTATATACTTCCCTTCATGTAAGAATCATAGAATTAGGTCATCTAATGATATGCGAGTTAACATAATTGTATATTATCTAAATAACCATCCGTAGTCCTGTCGGCAGTCTAGGACATAATCAACATATACTTTATTATCTTTAATTTGATAAATTAACATATAACGTTTTTCAAATATCAAATAACGATAAAGATTCCTTGGAATAAATTCACCAACTAACCAAGGAGATCAAATAATTGAACGTGGTAATACAGCAAAATTATCAAGAACTGTATTAGATAACTACTCAATGATTGATAATGAGCTTAAATCATTAATTAATCAAAAAAATGCTTATGACAAGTTATCTAATTTAAAGAAGATTTCAGTTGACTATAAAATAGATTTAGAAAACTTACAACAAAGGTTATTAAATGAATTACAAGCGGAAATAAATAATCAAATGGATAAAATAAATGACAAGATTTATAATGGCCATAAAAAGGCTCCTATTTTAAATATTCCCGATAGTAGCCACTATACCTTTATGACACCTGATGATTCAGGTACTGGAACTAATTATAAAGGAATGATTGTATTTGATTTAGCAGCATTATTTTTAACACCACTTCCAGCAATCGCTCATGACTCATTTATATTAAAACAAATAGGTGATACACCTTTTGAAAATATTTTAAAAATCTATTCTTCTTATGAAAAGCAAATTTTTATATCAATTGATAAAGAAGAATCCTATTCCAAAAAAGCTCAAGAGATTATGAAAAATACTGAAGTGTTGTATTTATCCGAAGATGGAAATGAATTATTTGGGTGGGCATGGAATGAAAAGCAACAAAAAAAGCAGGTCTAATGATAGATCTGCCTTTTTTTTATTTGATTATTCCGGTTAAAACGACAACCCATATCGGTCAAAACGACAAGCTAAATCGGTACAATCCGACAGGCTGTCTCGGTTTATTCCGACAACTTAAAT
>JAWLBU010000084.1:0-6067 GCA_041687555.1 Haloplasmataceae bacterium
TAATAAGCAGCGAAGTAGATTATTAATGCTGTCGAAGGTTGCTTTTATTGAAAGGGGTCATTCCATTGGTTTAAGAAAGTTGAGAAATAAACTGAAAACAAAACCATTTACATGGTAATAGAAAGTGAGGATTTAAAATATGAAAAAACTGATTATAGATATTATTAGTGCTGTTGCAATCTCTTTAATACCTTATATGATCATAGGTCCTTTCTCTTTACGCCGAGCAGACATTCTTATGTTCGCTGATTATATTATACGATTTGTTGCATACTCTTTAGCAATATTGATTATTGCAAAATCACTAAAAGAATATAAAAATACTGATGCCAAATAATTAAACACATGGGACAGGGTATTGCTTAAATTTGCCTTGTCCCTTTCCTCTAAATATGCTTATATGACCTTTAGTATATTTTTATATATAACACGGGTTAATTGACAATAAATCAATATTGAATCTGCAAAGTTAATATAAATAATAAGCATATAGTTTCATAGATATGTTTGACTAGGTATATATAGCAAAAATAAGAATGGAAGATATATCTGTGAATTATGAAATAAAAATTCTAATTTTACGGATTTACTTATAGTAGCAACTATCAAAATCTAAAAAAAGGGGAATAAAATTGAAAAAAGAATTTGCTTTACATATTACGAAAATACATCTATTGAATATGAGGAAAAAGCAATTATAAAATAATGGTATCATTAACCAAATTGAAGCAGGAATGGGAGTATAAATATTGAATATATGGGAGTAATAACCGAACTAAGAGATTATGTCGGCTTTATAATGATTTATAATAGGTAATCCATATGAACAAATATATTATGTATTTATTGCTTCTGCTAATTATGGGAATACAGATTATATATATGACAAAGGCTAACTTAGCATCAATAATTCAATTGCTTATGATTGCTATAGCCATTTCCATAACAGATTCACTATATAGACCAAATAAAAAACTCCGGAATATAACCCTTATAATAATTAACACAGCCATACTTTCACTTTCTTATCTCATTGTTTATAAGGAACTTACCGTATCCGGGATAATTATATGTGCAATCTTTTCTATAGTATTTTGCATTGTTGCTCGTTCTGAAAAAAAGAAGAAACTTCCTAGAATAATCATAGAGCGCTTTGTTTATAGTTTTCCTTTTTCTTTATTCCTGCTAATTTTGCTCATTATAAAGACCCTTAATAAAAAAAGGGGGATTTAATGTATGAAAAAATTGATTGCTGATGCAATTAGTGCTATTGCTATCTCTTTAATACCTTATATGATAATAGTTCCTTTCTCTATTCACCACTTGGCGGGAGCTATGCGATGAAAAAAGGTATTTGTCTTGTATTATGGTTAATCATATTTGCTTTATATATAGCATACTATAAAAACTCATTACCAAAAACAGTTGAAAATTCATCACAGGTAGTTATTTCATATACAATTAGCAGTTATATTGCCATATTAACTGACAAAAAAGATATAAGAAAGGCTTCCTTTGCAAGCAATTTATAACAATCAAGGAAGCCTTTCTTGAAACCCATTACGGAAAGTCAATATTAAGGTAGAATTATACTTTCCTATAGGTTATAAAGAATCTTGAAAATTTGTTTAACACTGCAGAATTTGAAAAATCACACACATCTATGGTGCCGGAATATATATCAGTTTCTTTTTGGTATAACTAGGTTTAAAATAGACTTTAATGATGTGATTAAGCTAAGTAATGGCAGCAATGTAAAGTCTAAGCGAATAAGCTTTGGAGAGTTATATTCTATACATAGAAATTATTCTGCTAAGAAGAAGTGAGCACAATTACTATCAAGCAACAGAGTATAAATTGGAGAGGAGTAATAAATAATGACTTCAAGCTTTATGGGTTTATTTATTGTTGCAAATATCATACTGATTGGTGTTATAGTTTCTAATATTATCAATAGATTATCTTTCAAAATCAATATAATTAATAATCGCTATATATTGCTTGTTATCAAAGCAATAATAGCTGGGATTATGATTATTGCTTACTTATACTACCTTAATATATTATCTTTGCATTGGGCATTGCCTGGATTTTTACCGATAAAAAAATTATTTTCTATCAACATGCTTATATGGCTTTTAGCTTGCCCAATATTTACTGTGTTCTTATTCAAAATAATGAATATGACACGTGATTAATTAATAGAAAACAAATGTTTATAAGGATGTGAGCTATTTTGATAAAAGTTATTCGAGTATAACTGATATTTATACTATTGGGTATTTAATAGCGTTCAACGGTGGAATAGCAAAAGTTGATTTTATGTTAATCAATAATAATGATACCAAAATAAATGATAAATCGTTATATCTGTTACAGGAAGGTGTTCATAAATTCATGCCCTTCATTGAAGACTTATTATTATCATATAATAATGTGGAATAAAAATTTTCATCAAAACATAGTTTGTATGTATTAAAAAAATTTGTAAGTATAAAGGCCAAATATCAAACATCATAAAAAGTATTCATTATGAACACTTCTTATGATATTTAATCAAATTTAAGTAATGACTTGAATATGACTTCAAAAACATGCAGTTGAATCGGAAAATAGATGCAGCCACCAAGAAATAATCTTAAGACTCAATAACATTAGGTTGAAAACAAATATCTATTCAATCTTCCATCTAAAGTAATAGAGCAAGATGAGATGATAAAGATGGGTGAAAGCGTATAATACAAATGAAGGAGATGTCACTGCCTATAGCGGCAGCGACTCAGAAACCCAAACCGTAATTAGCAGCGAAGTATATTATTAATGCTGAAGAAGACTGCTTTTATGGAAAGGGGAGTGAGTCCATTGGTTTACCAATCTTTCATAGACAGTTTTACAAATTGATGAAAGGGTGTTTAGTGTTGAAGAATTATAAATTACTTATGGCTACTTTTCTTATTGCTTGTCTTATTACTACAAATATTACATTAACACTTTTTGCAGATGTAGAAAGTCCATATAAATCTTTTACTGTTTATGGCTATTCTTATAAAAACCAAGCATCAGTAATGGAATATTCGTTTGGCTTGCAGCCAAGAACATCTATTGAATCTACATCTGGCAGTGTGCCTGCTGGCTATATTGGAGCTTATCCAAGATTATATAGCGATGATGGAGTACTTGTACTTGCTGCTACAGACTGGTATTATAACGACAACACTGCTGTTGGTATAGACTGTGGAGCGGATGTATATGAGGAACCAGGAGCTTATTATTGTTATGGACTAACTAGAGCCTATAACGGAAATGGATATACTCAGCAAACAACATATAGAAGTCCAAGTATTAACTACTAGGAGGTGTATAATAAATGGTAAAATGTAAAAAAACGAATGTTACAATGGTCTTTGTGATTATTCTTAGTATAATAATCGGATCCTATAATATAAATTATGCCTTATCAAATAATACTCTTGATAAAAAAGCCTATATAATTAACGAAAAAGGGCAGCTAATATCCGTTGATACTAACGAGATAATAACTGAAGAAAATTTTGATCCCACAATAGTTTATCAAGTTAATGAGAACGGTCAAACCTATGGATCTTCTCTCTATGCTGTTTCTGCTGAAACTGAACCTGATCTGATTCTTGCGCGTGGCATTGATGGAACAATAGGTTATGTATATTATACTGATTTATATAGAGAAGAACCTAAAAATCCAGAAGAAGCAATTGCCATGCAAAAAATAAATAGTAGAAAAATACGCATTATCCCTCTTTATGCATCCGATGGGAAAACTGTAATCGGCGAGTTTAGAACTACTCCGGTACAAGATATTATTGAAAAAAGGACAGACCAGAGATAATTCTAAAGCATTTTACTTATAGTCTCCCTTTTCTCTAAACTCGCTAATTTTATTCATTATAAAGACTCTGTCCTCAATTATTGCTGGACAGGTTTTTATAATGAGTACATGAGACTGTCAAAGATAAAATATTCCAGTAGGAGGGGAACAGTGTGAATAAAAAAATACTTTGTAATTAATATAAATATTTAAATTAGCGACTTTCGCAAATATAAGTATATAGATATAGATTATGTTAATAAAGATTCCCATGGTGCAATAAGCAGTTATATTATTGGTATGACAGAAGTTAAAACTGAAAAAGACTCTGCTTTTGAAGATTATGAGAACAATATATCAATTACACTTATGTCGGAAGGTTTGAACTACGATAAAATTAAAGAAATGCTAAAAAATGAATTTATTACAATAAAACTAGAAACTATAAATGGCTATAAGTATTCTAAAAGTTACTCAATAGGTAAGATACTGAAAGATAAAACAGAGCAATAAACAGAATCTTGAGCAATTTGACCAAAACACCAATAAAAAACGTAACATAATAAATTGGTGGCTGGTAACAAAGCTCTATGAGCTGTTTCTTCCACTTTATCACATGAGGTAAACAAGTTAGAAAATAAAATATGATTTTTATTATAATTGATAATATATAAATTTAAGGAGAGGGAAATAAGAATGAAAAAACAAATCGCTTTTCTTACTAAGGTAATAATAATGACTTTATTGATGACATCGCTCACTTTGGTCATATTGGCTTGTTCTAAAGATGAAACATCCATGACGGAAAATGAAAAAATCATTCAAACAGTCATTCAAAATGAAAAAAACTTAGTGCTAGTGCAGCTCAAGGACTTAGAAGTTGATAAATATAGGGAAGAAGTTAAGCAAGTACTCCACTCAAATTTCAGCGATTCATATATAGAAAGAATAGATACAATAAATGATAATAACGGATTATTCGCATTATCAATAGAAAAACCCATTAAATATCATATATCTAAAGTATATTCAGGCTTGGAGGATAGCAGTAAAAGTGTTTTTCTCAAATTACCCATAGATAATAGTACTAATCAATTATATAAGATGTATATTTTTAAAAAAGAAAATGAGCAATGGAAATTGTTTCAATTAAGAGAATACTATGTTATTACGGAAGGACCAAAAAAGGAAAATTATAAGAGTATAATAAATACATTTACAAATTATGAAAATTCACCTATTGAATATGAGGATATAATAATTATGGAGTGATGGTATAATTACCTGACTGAAGTATGTAAGCTTTATAATGATTTATAATAAGTGGGTCATATGAACAAATATATTATGTATTTATTGCTTCTGCTAATTATGGGAATACAGATTATATATATGACAAAGGCTAACTTAGCATCAGTAATTCAATTGCTTATGATTGTCATTGCTATCTCAGTAACAGATTCTCTATATAAATTAAATAATAAAATCTGGAATACAACCCTCGTAATAATTAACACAGCCATACTTTCCATTTCTCACAGAATTGTATGGAAAGAAATAAGCATATCCCTCATAATCGTATATGCAGTCTTCTCTGTTATATTTTGTCTTATTGCCCGTTCTGAAAAAAGAAAGGAAATGTTCCAATAGGAGGAAGATAATGTGAATAAAAAAATATTAATAATTGCTGTGCTGTTGGTTTTTGTCATTTTTATCTTTGTATATTATAACAATATGACACCCAATATCAGTATAGACTGTTGCCTGGAATATGAAAAATCTGCTTCCAATGAAACTACTGACAAAAAATACTTAGCCATTAATATAGATACAAAAGTCAAAGACCTCCACAAATATAAGTCAATAGATATAGACTATACCTATAGTACATTAAGCAATTATATTATTGGTATGTTGGAAACTAAAACTGAAAAAAGTCCCTCTTTTGAAGATTATGAAAGCAATATATCAATAACTCTTATGTCGGAAGGCTTAAACTATGATAAAATCAAGGAAATGCTAAGGAATGAGTTTTTAACAATAGAGTTAGAAACCATTAATGGTCATAAGTATTCTAAAAGCTACTCAATAGGTAATATGCTTGTAGATAAAACAGAATGAAGGGGTATTCTATAATAATGCCCAGGATATAGATTGGACAGGTATCTTTTGCTTTAAGCTACCTGTCCTTTTATCTATCCTTTCTTCTATTTCACCCTCATC
>JAWLBU010000085.1:0-6014 GCA_041687555.1 Haloplasmataceae bacterium
CTGAATATTGGTGTATGTTAGATAGCGATGATTACCTACATAGAGATTTTATTAAAGAATTATATCATGTAGCTAAAGAATACGATGTAGATGTAGTAGTTGCAGGGACAGAAATGTTTAGTGAAGAAAACCCTGAACAAAAAGGATTGCGTTGTCCTCCAGATTTTTATACAAAAGAGATAACAAGTTTAGGTGATTTTTATCCGGAAATATATGGATGTTTCAGACCAATATGGGGAAAGCTTTTCAAAGTATCTGTCCTAAAAAAAAAATTAGAATATAATAAAATAAATTTGAAACATCTTATGAAAAATGGAGCCGATACAATTTTTTGTATAGATTTTTTGAAACATTGTAGTTCAGTAGCAGGTATAAATAAGCCTTTACATTATTATAGGATAAGGAAAAACTCTATCTATAATTCAATGATTGATAAAAAGAGATATTTGCAGTATATAAGAATATATGAAGATAGTAGAAGTTTACTTCAAAGCTGGGATAAATTAAATGATAAAAATTCGTATTTTATAACAGCTGTTTTATATCATTCAATGAAAGATTGTATAGATATTGCTATAAATGCTGAAAAAGTATCTTATAAAGACAGGATAGAAGTGATAACGACTATCCTAGAAGATAAAAAGTTAAGAGAATTACTAAACTATAGAGGATTATTTATAACTTTGCTAGATGATGGATTAAAGGCTATAAACTCTATAGTAAATTAAGTATATAAAATCATATAGGATGGTGAGATTTTAATATGAAAGTTGTAATACTAGCTGGAGGATTTGGAACCAGAATAAGTGAAGAAAGTCATTTAAAACCAAAACCTATGATTGAAATTGGGGACAAGCCTATATTATGGCATATTATGAAAATATATAGTTACTATGGATACAATGATTTTATTATCTGTCTTGGATACAAAGGATATATTATAAAAGAATTTTTTGCAGATTACTATCTACATACATCAGATGTAACCTTTGATTTTTCGAACGGAAATAGCATGATTATTCATAATAATGTTTCAGAGCCTTGGAAGGTTACTCTTGTAGACACTGGACTTAATACAATGACTGGAGGAAGGATTAAAAGAGTTCAAAAATATATAGGACAGGAAAGATTCATGCTAACTTATGGAGATGGAGTATCAAATGTAAATATCAGAGAGCTAGAAAAATATCATATTGAATCAGGTGCTTACATTACTATGACTGCAGTGCAACCAGGTGGGCGTTTTGGTGTGCTTGAAATAGATGAAGAAACAAACTATGTTAAAAAGTTTGTAGAGAAATCAAAAGAAGATGGAGGCTGGATTAATGGAGGATTTATGGTTGTGGAGCCTCAAGTCTTTGATTATTTAGAAGATGATAATACAGTTTTTGAAAAAGATCCTCTAGAAAAGTTAGCTAAAGAAAATAAGTTAAATGCTTTTAAATATTATGGTTTTTGGCAATGTATGGATACACAACGTGATAAAATATTGCTTGAAAGACTTTGGAAAGAAAAAAAAGCTCCTTGGGAATTGTGGTCATAATTTCTTAAAGAATGCTTTTATAAATGAGAAATAAATTAAAGTTTTAGAGTTTATTCAATATTTTGAAAGGAGCATTATTATGTCATATACAATTACGGTATTTGGACTTGGTTTTGTAGGATTAACGACTGCTTTGGCTTTTGCTGAAAAAAATAATAAAGTATATGGATATGATATAGATACAGAAAGGCTAAGTATAATAAAAAATGGTAAACTTCCTTTTGTTGAACCAGGTCTAGATACAGTATTGATAAGAAATATTGGTAAGAATTTTATTGTTACTAATGACCCTGAAGTTGCGGTCAGAAATAGCGATTTTATTTTTATATGTGTAGGAACACCTAGCGGAAAGAATGGAGAAACTGATTTAAAGTACATATTTTCTGCAATCGATCTAATTATACCTGCTTTGAATGATGATAAGTATAGAGTAGTTGTAATTAAATCAACTGTTCCACCTTCAACAACAAAAGAAAGGATTATACCTTATTTAAAAGAAAAAGATCTAAATGCAGGTTACAGTTTTAGTGTTGCAAACAATCCAGAATTTCTTAGAGAAGGTCATTGTTGGGATGATATGATAAATGCAGATAGAATTGTATGTGGGGTTGATGATTTAAAAGGAGAAGAAATGTTAAGAACTCTATATTCAAACTTTAAAGCTCCTTTTTTTGCTGTATCATATAATACTGCTGAATTTATAAAATATTTATCTAATACATTGCTTGCAACAATGATAAGTTATGCTAATGAAATGTCAATTATTGCAGATATTATAGGAGATATTCAAGTTAAGGATGCTTTTAAAATATTACATTTAGATAAACGCTGGGGTAATGCAAGCATGTCATCTTATGTATATCCAGGTTGTGGTTATGGTGGATATTGTTTACCGAAAGATACATGTTCTATGTATGAAATGTCAATATCAAAAGGATATGAACCAGGAATATTAAAAAATGTTATTGATGTTAATGATAACATGCCCAAATATATAGCAAATAAAATAATGGACACTACACAAAAAACAAGCAGATTGGGTATTTTAGGATTGTCATTCAAACCAGGTTCAGATGATGTCAGGGGAAGTTCTGCTGCTATAATTATTAGTATATTATTGAGTAATGGATATAAGAATATTTGTGCTTATGATCCTATTGCAAATGAAATTTTTGATAAAAAATATAAATTTAATTTTGTTACCTATCATCATAGCATTGAGAGTTTGTGTGATAATTCTGATGTTATTGTGCTAGTCACTGCTTGGAGTGAATTTTATGGTATTGATAAAAAATATACTTCAAAGAAATTTTTCGATTGCAGGTATTATCTATAAATAATTAGTAAGGATTCTTATGTGTAGATTAATGGAAATATATATTATGAAAGGAAGAGAAAGTTGGATGATGTAAGATTTAGCATAAGTATCATTATGAGTACATTTAATCGGAAAGATTATTTACAGACTTCTATCGAGAGTGTGCTGAATCAGACCTTTACTGATTTTGAATTCATATTAGTTAATAATGGTTCTACTGATGGCAGTGATAAGATATGTGGGAAGTATGCCAAAAAAGATAATCGCATAAAACTGATTAATATTGATACAAATCAAGGTGTTTCTGGTGGAAGAAATAGGGGATTAGATGAAGCTAGTAGTGAATATATAGCTTTTGTTGATGATGATGATTATTGCGAGAAAGAAATGTTTAGTTTTTTATGGGAGCTAGTTAGAAAAGTTGATGCTGACATAGGGATATGTGGTAGTTGGTATGATTATAACGGTTCAAAAATTGAAAAGTATATTTTTGAAGAAGAGTTAATTTTAAATAAAGAAAAAGGCCTTGATGAGTTATTAAAACGTGAAAAATATAATGTTTCACCAGCTACAAAGCTCTATAGAAAAAAACTATTCGATGGATTAAGATTTCCTAAAGATGTTATAGTAGATGATATACATGTCATTTATAAAGTTTTTTCGAAAGCTGAAATTATAATAGCTAAAGGTAAACCACTATATTCATTTAGAAAGCATGTAGGAAATGTAACTAATTTCATACAAACAAATAAATTTTCAGCAGAGTTATTAAATGAGTATCTTGAGATGTACAGAGAACGTACTGAATATCTTTGTAAAGAAGTTCCAGAAATAAAGGAAAGAGCAATTTATTCAGAATGGTCTTTTATGATATCCATGTGCGATAAGATATTGAAATATAAATGTGTCGGATGTGAAGAGCAATATAACTATATGGTTGAGAAATTGGGAAATAATTTTGAAGAGATTATAAATTGTTCTTTAACAACTGATAAAGAAAAAGAATTAATTAGAATATTCACTGATAGTAAAAAGTAAATACTATAAGAAGATAATATTTAATTCGCTGAATTAATAGTTATAAGTTATAAATATTTAGGAAGGTAGAAATTATATGTATGAAGCTATTGAGACAAGTTTAAAAGGATGTATTAAGCTGATTCCTAAAGTTTTTGAAGATAATAGGGGAATATCTATAAAAATATATCACAAAGATGAGTATAAAAAAATGGGAATTAAAGAGGATTTTGTTGAGGATTTGATAGTTGTATCAAATAAAGATGTTTTAAGAGGACTTCATTTTCAAAATCCACCATATGGACAAGCCAAATTAATTTTTTGCATGAAAGGTAAAGTTATGGATGTAGTTTTAGATATTAGAAAGGGTTCTCCAAGTTATGGAATGTACGAATTATTTGAATTATCAGAAGAAAATAAACATATTCTTTATGTTCCCGAAGGGTTTGCTCATGGATATATATCACTACAAGATGAGACTATTTTAATGTATAAAATGTCTTCGCTTTATATGCCTGCATATGAATCCGGAATAAAGTGGGACTCATTAGGCATACCCTGGATGATTAAAAAACCAATTATATCAGAAAGAGATAAGAGTTTTATTTCTTTTAAAGACTTTAATAGTAATTTTGTATACCAAGATTAATTGTATCATATAAGGGAAGAAGTGAGTTCTATGAGTAAAGCACAAGAATTAAAGGATATTATTATAAAGCTTTCAAAAGATTATTATAGTGAAGTTCTAAAAGAGAAAAAAGTATTTAGTCCTGGAGATAGAATATCTTATGCAGGGCGTGTTTATGATGAACAGGAGATAATTAATCTAATTGACGCATCTTTGGATTTCTGGCTTACAGCAGGAAAATATGCAAAGCTATTTGAAGAGAAGTTAGCAGAGTTTTTGGAGGTTAAGTTTTGCCATTTATGTAATTCGGGATCTAGTGCTAATCTTTTAGCTTTTATGGCATTAACTTCACCATACCTAAAAGAACGAAGGGTATTGCCTGGGGATGAGATAATTACAGTAGCATCTGGATTTCCTACAACAATATCTCCAATTGTACAGTATGGGGCAATTCCTGTTTTTGTAGATGTTACCATACCACAGTACAATATTGATACAAATATATTAGAGGATGCACTATCAGCTAAGACTAAGGCTGTTATGGTAGCTCACACCCTTGGTAACCCATTTGATTTGGAAAAGGTAAGAGCGTTTTGTAATAAACATAATCTTTGGCTTATTGAGGATAATTGTGATTCTTTAGGATCTATGTATTTTATAGATAATGAATGGCGATATACTGGTACTATTGGGGATATAGGAACCTCAAGTTTTTATCCACCTCACCATATAACAACAGGTGAGGGCGGTGCTGTATATACTAATAATGAGATGTTAAGTAAAATTATTGTGTCTTTAAGAGATTGGGGGCGTGATTGTGTATGTCCATCAGGAGTTGACAATGTTTGTAAGAATAGATTTAGTAGGAAGTATGGCGATCTACCTTATGGATATGATCATAAATATGTATATTCACATTTTGGTTATAATCTTAAGCTTACTGATATGCAAGCAGCTGTAGGAGTGGCTCAAATTCAGAAATTATCTCATTTCATCAGTAGAAGGCGAGAAAATTGGAAATTCTTATACAATGAACTAAAACCGCTTTCTGAGTATTTTATACTGCCTGAGCCGTGCCCAAATTCTATCCCATCGTGGTTTGGATTTTTATTGACAGTAAGAGAAAATAGTATTTTTACCCGTGATGGTATCGTTAAGTATTTAGAAAAACATAATATACAAACAAGAATGTTGTTTGCTGGTAATATAGTTAAACATCCTTGTTTTGATTTGATGCGTAAAGAAAAAAAAGGATATAGGATAGTTGGAAAGTTGAGTAATTCAGATATTATCATGAATCAATCTTTTTGGATTGGTGTTTATCCTGAAATTGATATAAGTAAAATAGAGTATATTGTAAACATAATAAGAACCTTTATATATAATAAAAAGCGCTTATAATTAAAGGGATAAATTAACTCGTTGTGCTAGCTTTGAATTACCAAAAATCTACGAATGAAAAACTCCAACATATTATGTAACCTATCATTAATAACCACAAAAATGAT
>JAWLBU010000086.1:0-5811 GCA_041687555.1 Haloplasmataceae bacterium
ATAGCTATTATATCTAGATATCTTTCAAATATATAATTTAATTTTTCATATACAACTTTCATAATATATCTCCCAACTATGATTTAATCTCCATAAAGTGTTTCATATTGTTTAGTAATATTCTTAATGTCATAATTAAGTAATATCCGTTCTCTAGCTTTATTACCTAATTGTACTAATTCCTGTTTTGGCAAATCAATTAATGTTCTAATAGCATCAGCTAATTGTTTTGGATTTTGCTTATCAACTACTATTCCACAGTCACCTACAATAGCTTTACAATCCCCAACATCAGTAACTACTGATGGAGTATTGCAGGCCATAGCCTCTCCTAAAACATTTGGAAATCCTTCCCCTAAGGAAGAAAGAACAAAAATATCACTAGCTGACATAATCTTATTAATATCGGATCTTACTCCCAACAATTTTACACAATCATCAAGCATATTTTCTTTAATTAATTCACATAATGCTTTATTACTTTCATCAATGTTTAATCCGCACAACAATAGCTTGATGTTTTTGATATTATATTCATTATAAATAATATTTATCGCTTTTAGCAATGTATTGTGATCTTTTTGGATATCATATCTTGCGACATTGCTGATTATTATTTCATCATTTAAGCTTAGTTCCTCTTTTAGTTCAGCATTAGTCCCTTCATCAAAATAATATTTATCAAGTTCGAATCCATTATATATGGTTCTAAATTTGGACTTGTCATATCCAAGTGCTATATGAACTTTTGTTGCTTCATCCGAACAGCTTAATATGTGAGTCACATATTTTGAAAATTTTGCGCTTAATTTTGCAATCTTTACCGTTAATTTTTTATTGTTCTCCTCATCAACATTACTTTGTCTTATACCCCAAATGATGTTTTTCACTCCAAGTAGTTTACCTAATATCAATCCGAAGAAATTAGCATGATATAGCCAAGTCTGCAATACATCAGTTCCTTTTAATGATCTAAGTAATCTAAATAAATTTATTATAAGAAACTGTGGCTTTTTTAAGTTCAATTCGACAACCGGTATACCAAGTTGTTTTATTTTATCTCCATAATATCCTTTGTCAGACATCGATATAACAACTAAATCAAATTTATTCTTGTCGGTATATTTTAGAATTTTAAAAAGCATCGATTCAGCACCACCATTAGATAAACCTGTTATCATATGCGCTACCTTGATCTTTTCTTTTTTTGTTTTTACGATATTGTTAAATGATACATAATTTAGGGCAATTATCATAAATGTAAAGGTATTAATTGCTGAAATTTTGAAAAAGGAAAATTCAAAAAATTGACCTATAAAAAAACTAATATAAAAGCAATTATATATAATCAAATATTTCCTTTCAGAGGTATTAAGTTTTATATATTTATGATTTTTGATAATCATATATACAATCCAGGCTATTAGACATAAAAATGCGACAATTCCCATTTCCAGTAATAATCCTAGATACATATTATGTGAAGAAGATACATCAAATCTTTTTGTATCTGCAATAAAAATAGGACTAAAATTGTAACCTATTCCAAATATGAAATTCTTTTTAATTTCATGAATCAAGAATGTCCATATTTCATCCCGGCCTGTTAATCCTTGATTTAATCTCAATAAATTTATGATAAATTCACCTTTAAATATAAAGGCTAAAGTTATCAGGCTTAATCCACTAATGGAAATATATTTTATGAGTTTTCGCAAAAAATCATCCAAATAATGTAAGTATAACAATATTACTATATAAATTATACCAACCATCATTATAGCATTTCTGCTCCCTGAAACAATAAGGGCAAATCCTGTTAATATATATAATATTAAATAAACAATTCTTTTCTTTGTTTCCGTATTTAATAAAGTAAAAAACGTTATTATAAGAAAGGCAATATAAGCAAATTCACCTAAAGCATTAGGATTACGTAAAATTGAGGAATAACGATAGTTATCTATTAATTCATTAGGTATTAATCCAAAAAAAGATTGGAATTTAAAAAATGCTCCTAAAATACCTAGTAAATTGTATAAAGAAAATAAGCCCAATAATATAATAAAACCGTATTTTATGACTAAATTAAATGTTTTTCTATATAAGAGAATAACTAATAAAAAAACGGGTATAAAATTTAAGACATAATCCCTACTTCTATCTCCATAGGGAATAAAATATGAATTAATTATAAGTAAGAAAATGATAATTATGAAAATAAGGCTATCTTTTATGAAAACACGAAAATTAATCCGATTGATATTTATTAATAATACTGTGATTATCACATAAGTAAAAAGATTATAAACATTAGCATTAATATTTGATAAGCCGGAATAATTTACATCCCAAATAATAAAGGTAATTAATAGATATAAAAGAGCAGTTATTGATAACAGTATATCTTGTATTTTTCTTATTTTATTTACTATCATTTCTAATATCCCTCCGTTTTGACACACTTAATAATATTTCATTTACCATTTTAATTTTAAGTAGATAACACAAAAATAGATAAATAAGAAAATAAACCGAAACATAAATAACTAAGGCCAAGACTAAATTAAATGTCGAATTTGGTAAATATATAAATGATTTTACAATTAAAATAATGATTATTGAAGTGATATTTACAATTATTATCTTTATTAAATCAGCTATATTGTTTTCATAAGAAATATATTTTGCTTTTTTAATAAAATAAATAAAGATTAATAAACTAAGTATCTCAGATAAGGATAAACCTAACGCTATACCATTTACACCTATAAACTCTTTTAGAATGACACTAAATAAAATACTAAAAGCTGTACCAGAAATGGTTATATATAAAGGTAACCTTGTATTTTTATACGCATAACAAATGCGAATAAAAAACTCTTTTATAGAAAACGCTGCTATACCAATTGCATAATAAAATAAAACTTTACTAGTTAATAATGTATCTTCGTGTGTAAAATTACCTCTTTCAAATATCAATTTAATTATTGGTTCATCAAATATTAACATGATAAGTGTTATAGGTAATAATATAAGGGTAAAAAAAATAATTGTTTTCACTGCTATCTCATTGAATTGTTTCTTGTCATTTTTCGATAAATAGCTTAACAATTTAGGATATATAACGGTAATAATGGATAGAGTCATAATATTATACACTAAACTCCGTACCATATATCCATAGTTTAATGCTGATACACTTCCATCATCTAAATTAGAAGCGATTATTTTATCCACTAAGGCATTAATCTGTATTATTCCAAAACTAATCATGGTTGGTAAAAATAAACGAAAAACATTATTAATCAAACGATCTTTAAAATCGATTATCACCTTATTTTTAAATCCCATATGAAACATGATTATTTCAACAATTAATAATTGTAATCCATAGGCTAACAGAATGGATACGGCTAATCCTTCGATACCAAATTGCTTCGCAAATACAAATATATATATTAGCTGACTAATGTTAAAGATTAGGTCGATTATCGCTACGGTAATGAACCTATCATATACGCGTAATACCGAAGCTTTTATTTGATAAATTGGAATGATTACTAATGTAGGTAGTAAAATCCTTGTTAAATTTACTGTGAGTATAAATTTATCAGGATCTTTAAATCCAGGTGCGACTATTTTTACAACTGTTGATGTAAATAAAAATGATAAACAAAATAAAATGAAAGCTATTAACAGAAGGATATTAACCATCTTACTAATAAAGATACTTTGTGTAAATTTATCCTGATTTACTTCCTTAAAATTCGTAAATTCAGCCATAAATAAGTTTTGTAAAGCAACACCGACACTTGTAAATATCAGTGTTGGAATTAACACTGCTACGTAGAAAGCATCAGTTTCCGTTCCCACACCAAATAATGATGCCACACCTACTTCTCTAAGCATTCCTAAAAATTTACTTACAAGTGATATTATCGTTATTATAGATACGATCTTACTTACGCTAGTTACCACTTTTTTATTTTTATCAACCAAGATAATCAAACCTACTTTTTAGATTTAAATAATGTATATAGTAAATTACTAAAGAAAATTCGATAATTCTTCGTTAGGTTTTGGAATTCCCCACCAAAACCTTTTTTAAATTTCCAGACGCCATAATTAGGGTGATTCTCCGCTAAAGTTTCATCAGGAACACCACCCAAATCATAATAATCAAACAGATCATTTTTTAATTTTTTAATAATTTCGTAATGGAGAGCCTGTCCGATAGGTGGTATTCCTTTTTCAGGCAAAATACTAGCACCATATAAATATCTTGCCTGTTTATTAACATGACTAATTACAGCTAAATTATAAACTCTATTATTATATTTAGCAATCGCAATAAAGCCTTTATTATTTTCCAATAAATTTTCTATTACTTTTTTTAGAAAAGATAAATTAAGTGAATTAAGTTCCTTACGTTCAGCCATTTTTGTATAATAATCAATAAATAAGGATACATCAGATTTATTAGATGTAAATTCGACGACGATTCCTTCTTTTTCTGCCTTACGACAACAGTTGCGAAATGTCTTGCTAAAGTTAGTAAAAATTTCATCTAAATCCTTACTTAGGTCAATCATAAATGTATTGTTAGTTCCTAAGTTTAAAAGCTTATATTTTGATAGATCATATTCGTACTCACTTAATATCTGAAAATCAACATAAAGATTTTTTTGCATCTTTAAATAGTTTATTGTCTTTTGGATTAGTTCATCCGGATTTTCATTATCTAATACAACGGGGCCATACCCGATGACTGAGATTTTTTTATTTATTAATGGTAATTTTTTATACTGGATGATACAACCGCCTAGTATAAATTTGTCTTCTTCATTTATTTTAACATATATTTCATAATTCCATTTTAGTATTTTCAGTGCATCATAATATTCTCTTGTCTGGAAGACATTAGTATATAATGCTTTATCAATGAATTCGTCCCATAAATAATATTCATCTTCATTTAAAACACGATAAACTATTTTATCCATTTCATAATTCTCCTTAGCATAATATACCACCATTGTTTTCTAACATAACGATGTATGCCCCATAATTTAATCTTAAACATCAATATACTGTCTGTTCTTGATATAGCTTCTCGCTCAATTTGATAGTTATCATTATTAAATAAAGAAATATCTGATCCTCTTGCGGTAATTACCGCATTCTGATAATGATTTCTAACTACATCAATAATTTTATCATTATACATTCCCGCCGGGTAAGCAAAACTTTCAACATTCTTTCCAATATAAGATTCAATTGTTTTCTTACATGAACTTATTTCTTTCTCTAAATCCATTTCATTTTTTATATTTGTCAACCATTCATGAGTTATGGTATGACCTCCAAAGGTTATACCATTACTATTCATCTCAACGACTTGTTCCCATGATAATAGAAAGTTATTGTTATTTATATCAGCTTGGTCTATAGGTAAAACTTTTTTAGTATCTATATACCCAGTCGTAAGATAAATTGTAGCCTTCAATCTATTATCTAATAAAATAGGGTATGCATTAATATAATTATCTTCATACCCATCATCAAATGTAATAGCAACTCTCTTGCCTTTCTGTTTAGTTAAATGATATTCATTCATAGATATAGAGTGATATTTTTTTCTTGCCAAATATTCCATTTGTTTTTTAAAGTTATAAACCGGAACTTTCATACTGTCTATATCAAGTATAGTACCTTTATGTTTTATATAACGTACTTCATTTTCTCTTAAGCTATCATTAACTCTATGATACATTAACACAGGAATAAAATTTCTCTTAAAAACCAAAT
>JAWLBU010000087.1:0-5780 GCA_041687555.1 Haloplasmataceae bacterium
CTCAAAATTAATAGGTAATATTTTTTATAAAATTTTTATTTTTTACTTGACTTTAGTATAGCTGGCTCCTATTTAATAAATCTGATTGTAAAATGGGGTTTATACACTTTCATTTCTGAAGCTTGAAGAAGACCAAGAATTGGAATCACCAAATAATATATTCCGATTAACGGTATAAGAATAAAGCCGATAAATACAAATGAAAGCATAAAGGCAACTAAGCCGTATATAGCTGCGGAAATGCCAAAGTTTAATGATTCCTTACCGGTACATCTTAAGAATTCATTTTTATTTTCGTAGTAAACATAGGCGATTATACCGCCGACAATTGGCATTAGAAAGTTTGATGCCCATATTAATATCGCGATTAATTTTTCATCATTGGTATTACTCGAACCTGGTTTTTTATCCTGATTCTCATCAACAGGAATATAAGAATTGGTTTTTTCATCATAAACGTATTTTTGCGTCATAATAACACTCCCCTTTTTATTTTATACCATTATTTTATCACCTGATAAACGGTTTGACAAATCAATATTTTTAAATGTATCATTATTTTTAATATATAATTTAAACCATAAATATATTACTAATCCTTTAAATACGGAAGAAATGGTGATTGAAAGCCATATTCCGTTTAATCCGTAATATTCCATAAAGAAATAAGCCATCGGAATTCTTAATAAATTAAATGATAAGCTTACTATCGACTGCGGGACGGTTTTGCCCAAACCATTTAAGGCACCTCCTACCAAAGCCTCAATTATCATAAACAGTTGCGAAAAAGCAAGAATTTTTAAATAGTCTATACCTAAGATTATTGTTTGTTTATCACCGGAGAATAACTGATATAAAGGCTTAGCATAAAGAAACATTATGATAGATATAATAACACCGTATATTGACATTGATAGCATCGCATAACGATAGCCTTTCAAAACTCTACGCGGTTGATTGGCACCGATATTCTGTCCGACAAAAGCACTTAATGCCGTCTGAAAACCTCCGGCAACGAGCCACGATAGTGATTCTATCTGTGAACCAAGTTTTTGTACCGCATTGGCTTCTTTTCCGAAAGGCGAAACAAGCCCAGTGATATACATTGAAATAAAGGTAAATAAGGCACTTTGTATAGCTGCGGGGAAACCCAGTCGTAAAATATCAAGCGCTTTTTCTTTATCAAACTTGCTTAAAAAGTTGGCTTTATTTAATAATGTATGCCTATTAAAGAAATAGAGCATAAAAACTACTGAAACAACCACTTGAGCAATAACCGTGGCGATTGCGGCACCGCTTATTTCCATTTTAAATATTATTATCAGAATCGGATCCAGTATCATATTCAATCCCAGGCCGATCGCACTTATGATAAAAGGTATTACAGTATTGCCCGTACCGTTTAATGTGGCGCTAAAAACCGGATTTAATAAATAAAAAAGCAATCCGACACTAATTATCCGTAAATATAATACCGCATTATCATATACTTCTTTTTCAGGTATTTCGAATAAATCTATCCAAAGCTCGGTAAATAAAAAGATTACAAGAGCATAAATAATTCCAAAGATAAATTCCAACTGAACTCCGGTTCTGGCATATATCCTGGCAGCATTCTCATCTTCACGTCCCACAGATTGTGCAACCCTTACCTCAGTACCTATTTTCACTAAAAAGATAAGAGCCGCACCTAACCAGATAAACAATCCCCCGATTCCGGCACTGGCAATGAATCCCGTATTAACCGTATCATCAGAGGTAGCCCTCCCTAACCAAAACAAGTCCGTTAAATTATATGCCATTTGCATAAGTGATGTTAACATAACCGGTAAAGATACAAAAATTAACTGTATAATTATATTACCTTTTGTCAGATTATATTTATCTTTCAACATACTACTTTACTCCTTAATTAAACTACATCTATTATATCGATATTAACTCATTTTAACAACAATAATAAATAAATTCTATACTTATTATACGCATTTCAAGTTAATAAATAAAATACTTCAAAATCAGCAATAATAAATATAAATTGTTTATCTAAATTTGTCTCTAAAAATTAAGGGTTTCCTAACATTGATATAAACAGTTTTATAATCGTATGCTTTACTCAATGTCGGGAAACACTTTTATTAGAAATATTTTATTATGATTAGTGATATAGATTAATTCATTTAGAATCATAGCGGACTTGAATAGGAAAATTATGTTTTATGCATTAACGCCACCCCTACATCATTCTATAGTAACCAGAGATCCTTGACCTATTGTTCATATAACTTTATTTAATAGAATGAAATATAGGTGGTAGTTGTTCACCATTTTTTTCAGCTGAAATGGGAGATAAATAAACCAGATACGATATGCCATAACCCATTAAAAGAAAAAAAGCTTATACTATTGTAATAAAAGGTGATTCTATAAATTTAGTTTTTATTTTTCAGTTTTTCACCTTTCAGATTATATAAGACAACTAGTAGCTACAGTTACAAGTATTTTTTGCTCATTATAGCCCAGTTAGGAATAGCTGTTTTTACTATTCAAAGCTTAATCTATTAATTTCTTTTTCCTTTCATAAAGGAATAATAAACCAATTATGGTAAAAATAATTGATAAAACAGAAATTAATCATTATATATCTTTAAATGTGATTCGTGTACCTTGGACCAAAGATTTGCATAGTGTATCTTTCAAATTCCACCTCACGGCGAACACCATTGCATTTGGCTAATAGTTGGTACGATAACCCCTATATTGATCTTTTATCACCTAGTTGATGTACAACCCGATGCACATAAAAAAGTAGTCATAACAAATTGTATAGATTACTTTATAAATGTTTCTTTTATTTTAACAATATAACTTTTGTATTTTAAGTTTATATGTTAGTTTTGTGACCTTTTTAGCAATCTTCTTTAAGTGTTTTTGTTTTTTAATTCAGATACCAATTCATATCCTGATGGATTAGTAAATGCCGGGTCAATTAATTTCTTTTTGCTAATAATAAAATCAATAATTGAAATAACTTGTTTTCTTGAGTAATAATACACATTAATTCTTACCATAGTTCCATCATTAAGTTTAAAAACAATTTAGGGCATTGGTGTTATGACCCATCTCATATTTTTATTTAAAGAATTTTTCGTACTAATCTCAAGAAAAATCTTTTCAATTTGTTTAAACGATAGATTTACCTCATATTGTAGCTTAACGTCTTTACCACCCATATCCTCTGAAACAAAGATTTTATCCTCATATAATATTATCTTTCGTCTTATAAACCTTAAGAAGGTATATGCTAATAATATTACAAAGAATATAACAAATCCGAATCTAATCCATTCTAATTCGGTCTTGCTATTCTTTGTTAGAAACCAATATATAGAATATAATCCACCAATTATCATTGTCAACAATAGAATTAAAAATATAAAAAGTATTATGGATTTTTGATAATATGTTTTACTCAATATGATGATACCTCCTAAAATGTTGTTAAAATAAACTAATAAGTAAAGCGCCCTAGAATGGTAGTACAAATTTTCTTAATGTTTCTCTTGGATTAGTTTCAAAAGCATCCCAAACCCAGCTTATTACAGTATCATATACAGTATATCCCAGTTCATACACAGTTCAACTCTAATGCCATAATAAAGACAAATGATACTATAGGAACATATATTATAATAAATGTGAATAATGTAACTAATTTTGACCTTATAGACAATCATTTAAACATCTCAATCTATTCCTAAATGATAATATTCTTCCTTCTCTAGCACATCGATTATTTTATTTCCATAATAAATAAATGCAAGACCTACGGAAATGTTATTAACCCACCATAACCATCCGCAGCAAATCCCGATGTAGCAATTAAACCTCCAACATAACCTACTCCTAATCTCGCTGTTGTAGAAATTAATTGAATTCCTGTTTTTGAATCCTTTGTAAATTTGTATTATCTCTATTTTTATTAAGCCATGTATTACCAAAATCAAAAATTGTAAGTCCAGTAGATATGGTACCTGCAATCTTGTTAATAATTTTGATTCTTTTGGATATTTCATATACTTAGGGTCAAATGAAGTACTAAAACCCACTAATTCTAATAAACCATTAAAGCTTTGATTGCCAGATGGAATAGTAAATTAATTATTAGGTACCTCTTTTAACCACTCTTTTACTTCAGGACTTGGCTCTGTAACATGAACTACTGTAACCACATCAATTTTGAATAGACCAAATACTACGGTTTCAAGTAATCCACTTGGATCGTAAAACATAACAAGATTATTCTTGTATAAGTATACATGGGATAACCAATCTTGTATCAAGATAAGAGTGACATCAATCTTCATAGCTAGTTTTTAACTACTCCATGTTTATCAACTGGGATACCCAGCTTGCATGTAAAAAGTAGGAGTCACCTTTAGAGCTTCTCCTACCAGTGTCAGTTAGTTCTTGGGTTTGTTAATTATTTCATTAATGTTCCCATGTAATTCAAATGCTTGTCCTTGGATTGTGCTTTGAAATACACCAGAAATCTTTCCTTTTATGCTTTTTTCAATTTTTTCTTTATTTTTATAATATTCCTCAATCACTATATTATCATTTACTTTTGGTAGACCATAGTAATAATATCGCCATATGATTTTAGAAGCATCTTCAATTTTCATCACATCATCAGAAATACATACGCCTTGAGGATTTAATATTATACAACATTCACTTTCGAAACAGAGTCTAATTTGACTATTATTCACTTCTATTTCAGTCAAGATATAGCAATTATCAAATGGTCTTCCAGGACCAACGCCCCATATTGAACAATACGAGTATTTCATTATAAAAACCTCCTATAGTAGAGATAACCAAGCAATGTTTCCAACAAACCAATGAACTCCTCCGCCTGATAATGCTCCTTGTGCAGCAGCTTTGCCAACTAACACTTGAGCATTTTGATTAAAAATTAAAGTGCTGGTGTTTGTTGCTGTATTTCCCCATGCAGGGTTCAAAGCCAATTTGGATATTGGATTTGCATATGTATTTGGAGATACCCATCTACCAATTTCAGTTGCGCTCACTCCCCATACTCTATATACATTTGTTCCTTGCGAGATATTAGTCAATTTAGGATTTCCTTTAAAAGCAGATAGCACTTCTTTTACATTGCCACCATTTTGAGTAATATATGCACTATTTGCAGTAAAACTACTAACACCTGCAAGTCCTCCTATTACTCCTCCAGCAATAGCGCCAGCTCCTAAGCCTATTCCTGCTCCTACAAGAATGCCTTCCATACTCCAATCAGAAGCAATGCCGCCTATAAGACCTCCGCCGACCACACCGACTGCAGCTCCTATAGCAATCCCCTGAGCAGCCCCATAGATTATAGCTCCCGCCATAGTTCCAGCTAATGCACCAACCCCAAATGTTAATACAGTTATAGCAGAAATTACTAATAATCCACCAACTATAGCGCTGCCAATAGCCAATCCTTTTAGCCTTTCAGGTACATATCCATTTGGATCCAACATATTCACAGGATTATTTTGACAATATGCATATAAATAATGACCTAATAAATCACCAGTTTCTCCAATTAACCCATCCGCATTGATAAATCTTCCTATCTCAGGATTATAATAACGACTGTTTAGATAGTACAATGATGTCTCGACATCCTTGTAAAACGGACCCGAATTATGAATATAGTTAATCATTTTAATATCAAGAAAAATCCAACTATAAGAGTTTTTATAATCGGATTT
>JAWLBU010000088.1:0-5482 GCA_041687555.1 Haloplasmataceae bacterium
ATTATCCTCTTTATTTAAGTATTTTCAACGCTATTCTAAAGCTGCAAGAAGTAATGTTAAGATAATTGTTATGTCTAAATCACTTAATAAAACAAGAGTTTCTAATTTAAAATAATAATATGGCTATTAATGAATAGGTCCACCAATAAACAAGAGAATATAAAGATAAAAAGAAATGATTATTATTGCAACTATTATTATGTAACCTATGACATTAATTAATATATTGAATAGATGTTCAATTTTTTTGCTTTCATCCTTATTTATTAAAGAAAATCCAAGGATAAAAGATCGAATTAAAAATATTAGTGGTGTTACATTTGTAACTGAAAGTATAATAATTCCTTCTTCTGGATTGAGAGCTGGAGCATTGAATACTACTGAATAGGTAAAATATGTTAGGATAAGCACAATTAGACTTAATATAAATGAATATTTTAAATTCTCAATTAATTTATTCAAAGTTATCCCCCTTTTAAAATTAATTTTGACTTTGAATACATAACTTATATTTAAATTGTTATTTCATCTTGTTCGAAGATTATATCTAAGTCGCATAATTTTAACTTTCTAATTTTACAAATAATTTATGTATCAAATGAATTTGGAATAATTATATTGGTCTTATATTTACAATATAATCGTTGGCATATCTTGAATATAGTACGACATAATAGGTTCCTACTTCTAAACTTGGGGCAAATCCTTTGATATTTTCTCGATCTACTAAACGATTAAAGTTTAAATCATAAATGCCGATATAATCAAAGTTATTTGTGAATGTAAAATAGGTTTCTTTATCAACCTCTGTTACTGTCAATTTAAAAATATCAACATCCGTATTATAATCAATTTTTATAGTGTTATTTCCAAACTCAAGCGTACCAAAATTATTTGTATTAAAATTATTTGCGTAGTCATCTTTAATAGAAGAATCAAGTTTAAGGGTAAAATTATAAAGATATTTACTATCTATAGTATCATATACCTTAAAGGTATATGTACCTGCCACTAAATCAGCGTAGATATTATTTGTTCGGTAACTAAAACCATCTCTAGTGAGAAGCGATGTCCCGAATAGGATCTCATTATTTTCTGAATCATATAATTTATAACTTAGTGTATTAAAAAAGCTATCTTTCTCAATGATTAATAATCCATCTTTTTCTAATGTGATTTTAAACTCGTCGATGTCATCTTTACTATTAATTACCCCATTAAAGTTAACTGAATTATCTGACAAAGTCATTTCTCTAGTTTCTTCATCCGCCATATTTTCATCAAAGTAGAATATTGATATATTTCGTTCCGCTGCTTCGGAAAATTTAAAAGTAAAATAATATTTACCCTTTTTCAGTTCTAATTTAGTACTTAAATCATCAAGTTCATATGATTTACCAGATTCATCTTTAAAACTTACATATCCTTTACTGCTATACATAAAATAGAAATCATGTTTAAATGTATAAACACCATCGTTTAATGCTTCAAATAGATACATGTCTTCATCTACTCGGTAATCTATTTTTATCAAATTTTGACCAATTTTAAGTTGACCCATTTGATCTTCATAAGAAGTTCCTGATGGATAATCATCACTTACAGCTGTAGTTTTATTGAATACAAGCGCATAATTACCCCAAGATTGACCGGTGATTTCTAGAAGATATTCACCTGGAATTAGGTAGATATAATTATATTCATCAGATCCATATTTTTGAAAAGAATGATCTATCACAATCGCACCATTAATATCTTTAATAACTACTTTAGTTCTACCAATATCATCAGTTTGATATTTAATGGTGAACAATGTCGCCTCAGAGACATTAAGAAAGTACTGATCCATATCATTCACATAATTAGACGACATATTAATAGTTGTAGTATCTTCTAAGGTTATTCTTTTTTCATATGGTTCGTCAATAGCTTGAAAGATATCTAAATAATAAGTACATATAGACCCATATTCATAATTCATTTGTATATAATAAATCCCTGGCTCTAAATAAGGTGAAGCATAACCATTAACATTTTCAAGCAAAATTTTGTCTGAATTAAAAATGGAAACAGATATGTTATTCGGCCCATTTAGTATCTCATTATCACGATATGTGATATTATAATACCCAGCTTCATTTACAGTGAATTTATAAGCATCTTTTTTCTCTCCTTTTAAGAATGCTCCCTCATGTGAATCACCGACTGATATCGTCTTTATATTATCATCAAATATAGTATTTCCTTCATCATTAGCTAGAGTGAAATAGGATATATTTAAATCATATTTATTTAATGATCCATTAGAGTATAATACTAGATAAAAATCAATTGGATCATTATCTTTTATATAGAAATCATAAATACCATTCTCCTCTTCATAAGTCTGATATTCTATAAAGTAGTCATCACCATTTGCAGTCAATAATAATCCATCTGTTTTTATTTGTATGTGAATTATTTCATATGGATTTCTTGTTAAATAAAATACATCCGTATCTTCTTTATAATTAAATTTACCCGTAATCTTGGTAGAATCAATAATTTCTTCTATTTCAAAATTTGTTTCATTTTCAAAATAATCAGAATAATCATCATCTACGACCTTCTCAAATATAATGGTAGGTTGGTTTGTATAAGAAACAATATTATAGGTACTAAGATAGTAGGTCCCCTTTTTTAAATCATAAGCTGCCGGTTTGTATCGACCTTGTGATTCATCATTATATAGACCGATAGCGTTAGCTAACTGTATTCCATCTTGATCATATATGTTGATTTGGGCTGAGACTTTATAATCAGTAAATTTAATAATATATTTTCCATCACTATCTACATTTAATTTATAAATATCATCGTCGTTTACATAATCAAACTGGCACTTTATTTCACCTAGGTTAACACTAGGAATGATATACTTCTCATCAATTATATCAGGCGCGTTATCATATTTAGCATTATTAATATAAGGGTTGGTTACAGTAGCTTCGTAGGATTCATTAGTATATTCAATTTCCATTTGCGCACTACTTAAGTCAATATCAGGAAACAATGCTTTATAAATTACTTCAATAAAACTTGACATGTCTAATTTAATTGATTTTAGTAATTGTGTTTCTTGATCAAAAATATATTTTATTGGAATATTAACATCATCTATTTCAGATGAATTCATTTCAAATCCTGACAGGATATCCTTGAGCACATTTACTTCACTCAAACTGTTAAAAGGTAAATCATAGGTGTACAGATATTCATCAACCTTAGTTACGTTTAGTGAGTCTATTTGATTACCCGTTATAATATCATTATTGTCAATCAAATAATCCTCTTCATTAATTTCATTCGCTATATAAAAATAACTAAATTTACTATACATATAAAATTTGTCTTCGACTTTACTAATGTATACTGGATCCGTTACTTCTTGTCTGACACCATTAACTTTAAGTGACGAAGTCATCTTCATATTTTGTGAAATATTGTCATTTTCTACCTTCATAGAACCTTCTGTTGTTGTATTTTCAAACTTAATTGTATAGTTCAATGAATAGGTAAACCCTGTTGAATTAATCATTTTATCAATTGTATTCATGTACATTTTATTAAATTCTGAAATGCTTTCTGGCTGTGTTGTTGTTTTTTGGTCAGAATTCCTTTTATTATTAATTATGTTACAACCTGATAAAATTAATAACACAAATAAAAAAAATGCTAATTTTCTCATATTTTCACCTTAGATAATCATAAATTATTAACTATATATTACACTAATATTCAATATTTTTCTAGATATTATTTAAAAACATGCTTATCTTACTTACATAAATTAATTTACAATAATATGAATAAATCAAGAGAATTTAATAAGCTCCTCTACACTATTTTTAACTAAATAAAATAACTCATCCCATTGTTATTGTGAAGCAGAAGGTTCAATACTAAAATCATACTCAGCAATGTAATTATAATCGGCCATAATACGAATCGAATAGGTTCCAGCTTCTAAGTGAACTGAGAAATTAGCATTATGCTTATCATAGTTCGAAGGAATATAAACATATTGTTTTTTGTTAACGTCATATAATTCAGCAATGACCCCTAGTTCTGATTGAATGGTAAAATTAATTACTTGATCTTCTTCAATCGAAAAGTAATATTTATCTTTAGGATTAACCCGATCTAATGATCCAGATACAGTAGTATCAATAGGTACTTTCATTAAATCATAACGAGCTAGTATAACACTTTTGTGTTCTTCTCCATCATAAAAATCAGCTTTTACCACAACCTGATAAAGAACATTCTCAACAATTCCTGTATAGAATCGTTCAACTGTATAAGGCCATTCATGTTCTAATGGAATCCATTCTTCTATTATTATATCTCCTTGCATTATCGCGTAAGTGAGTTTTGTTAGTGTATTATCTACATCAGTAACATTAGGAGTAAAATAAATGGTATTGCCTTCAATGTAAGGATCTGAAGAAAACCTCGCTTTTGGTGTTGCCAGCCAACTACCTGTTGTGAACTCATACAATTTATGCTCATATTCTCGATTATTAGCTCCATCTGTATAATCAATGTTAATAAAGATGGTATACGCAGTGTTCTTTTCTAATGTACTAAATCCCAATGTATAGTTCAAATCTTTATTTTCATATGGTGGATGACCTGAACAATAATTATCTGAAACCTTTAGATTGCCTTTAAGAAGGATTATTGTGCAATCAATAAATGATTTATCCGGATCAATAAAGGTAATATCAAAAGAGATTTCTTCTTTATTTAAAACAGGATTTTCTAACATTGCCGTTGGTTTGTCAAGCCAAGTACCTGTTGTGAACTCATATGTCGAAACGGATTCGATTATTTCCTCATGATAATAAAGGAGATATACGGCAATTTCATATGATGTATTTTTTTCTAGTCCGGTAAAAAATAGGTCTTTATTATTTCCATTCATATTGAGTTCATCACAAGACTGATTTTCTATATTATTACCGTCTTTATTTAACCGAATAAAACAATCTAAAATGTCTTCACCAGTATCGTTCAATTCTAGATCAAAAGTAATCGTTCCCTGATCTATTAGTGGATTTTTGACAGTTGCTTCTGGTCCCCAATATACAGTCGTAAACTCATATAGATTAATATCTTTCATTTGAACATTTTTTCCATCTGAATAATGCAGATTGACATTGATGAAATAATCTGTATTCTTTTCTAGTTCAGTAAAACTTATATTAGGTATATAAATATAATAATCCCAACAACTTTGTGATTCAACTAATGTTTCACCTTTATAAAGTGAGATTAAACAATGCGTTATAACTTCATCTGGATCGGTAAACTCTAAATCTAATTCAATTTTATCTTTATCAATGGATTTATGTCAATAGTTTGGACATAAAAAGTTAAACTTTTTTATATAATTATTCTTATTTTGGATTCGTATTCATTAGGTGTTTGATATCCAATA
>JAWLBU010000089.1:0-5388 GCA_041687555.1 Haloplasmataceae bacterium
CTCGCTTACAACTTAAATGAACCGCCGTATACCGAACGGTACGTACGGTGGTGTGAGAGGTCGGTAAATAAAATAATTATTTACCTCCTACTCGATTATGTCATCCGTCAAACTATCCAAATTGTTGCTGTCAATGTAGCGTTGAATTCCGTCACCTTTTTTTGCCAGATTGATAAGATTTTGAAAATGATTATAGCCGATTTCTTTTTCATAATAAACGACGATATTTGCCCACTTATCGAGTAATTTAATTGACCTTGTGTTTAAATCGATTGCGTATTTGGTTATTTGTGACAATTTGCTTTTGTTTTTATATTTTCTCCACATATTTTCCCCCTCTAGATTGATTTCTCATGGTATGTCTACACTATTTATAGATTTTATCCTCTATTTTTCTTAAGAATATATATGAACACATCCTTTTTTTTCGTTTTTTAATATCATATTGAGAATTAATAAAGTTAAAAGAGGTGATTAAATGAAACAGAAAAATGTACCTGTTAGATGGTCGAATTTATCGTATGCGGGTGAAACCCGTGTGCCACTCGGGATAGAGCCAAATGCGTGGGCCTGGCCAACCTTTTATTTAAAAAGAGATTCTAGCGGGAACTTTCTCTATCCTAACGGTAAGAAAATTAACTTTGATATAGCGGTACCGGATAATATTGACTTCGATAAAGAATTGGATATGGTTAAGTATACATTATGTCATTTGACAAAAGAACAAATTGACATCGCAAAATACTATGGGGAAGGACCTCCTACCAAACAATGGACACCGGTGATTGACCGGTTAATTGATACTTATGAGCAGCCGAATTCACCTCAGGAAAATCCGGTTAAAGCGGCACGAATTCTGGCATGTGTCCAGGCGGGAATAAATGATGCCATGATTGTGACATGGTTTTATAAGTATTTATGGGATATTCCTCGACCTAATCAATTGGATCAGGAATTAAAAACGATTCTTTGCACACCTAAATTTCCAAGCTATCCATCCGGTCATGCGGCAATGTCCGGCTGTGCGGAACAGATCTTAAGCTATTTCTTTCCGACTGAAAAAAGAAAACTGAGAAAAATTGCGGAAGAGGATGCATTTTCTAGAGTATATGCCGGAGTGCATTTTCCGGTTGACTGTGAGGAGGGCTTGCACTTAGGCCGGCAAATAGGAAAAATAGTCGTTTCTATTTTAAGAAGACAGCAAGACAATCAGCAGTCATCGGTTGATCATATCATGACAAGGCATTTGGATGCCGATATAATTCCAAGAAATTATAAAAGACAGGCTCTTCCGTTTCCGCGGATGGGTAAGTGTGATTCAATGACGGTATCTACTGTATAATTATAAATTACTTAACCGTTAGAATTTGTCGATTATTCTGAATATAAAAAAACAAGTGATTAAATCAGGATTACTTCCTTGATTAAATATCCCTTGTTTTTTTAATATTTACGAAAAATATGATAAAATAAAATAAAACGATATCGGAGGAAGAAAATGGATTATATACTTGGAGTGGATATCGGTACTACTAGTACTAAAGCTATCGCATATGATTTATACGGTAAGATCTTAAAGAAAAAAGCCGTCGAATATAAAATAATCATTAAAGAACCTGGTTATAGCGAACAGGACCCCGAGGAGATATTTAATGCGGTTATTGCGTGTATCAGTCATGTAAACAAGATGCTGGAAGATGATCATTTAATCGGCATCGGCTTTAGCTGCGCTATGCACAGTGTGATTGCCGTAGGTAAGGACGGGAAGCCATTAACTAATTGCATTATATGGGCGGATACAAGAAGCGAGAAATACGCCCTTGAATTAAAATCATCGGGCTTAGGTCATAAAATCTATATGAATACCGGTACTCCGATTCATCCGATGTCACCGTTATGTAAAATTAAATGGATTAAGGATAATTTACCCGATGTATATAGTAAAACAGACAAATTTATTTCTATTAAAGAGTACCTTTTTTATAAATTATTTAACGTATATCTGATAGATTATTCCTTGGCTTCTGCTACCGGAATGTTTGATTTGACTTCATTAACATGGAATATTGATGCCCTTAATTACCTGGGAATAAATGAGAACATGCTTTCAACCCCGGTGAGTCCGACGTATAAAATAGAGCAAGTATGTGATTATCGGGAAGATTTAGGTATAAAGGATAAAGTACCGTTTATTATTGGCGGTAGCGACGGATGCCTTGCCAATCTTGGAGTCGGGGCAATAAAACAAGGAACAGCAGCACTTACAATAGGCACGAGCGGTGCTGTCCGGATTACAACGAAAAAAATCTTTGTTGATGAAAAAGAAAGACTATTCAGTTATATACTGCATGAAAATATGTATGTAATCGGTGGAGCGGTGAATAATGGAGGAATAATACTGGATTGGTTTAAAAACAATTTTAGTAACAAGGTTTCCTATGAAAATTTACTTGAAGCAACAAGCAAAATAAAGGCCGGAGCGGAAGGCTTATTATTTTTACCCTATCTTATGGGGGAAAGGGCCCCTTACTGGGATGCTAATTCCCGGGGAGTATTCTTTGGGATAAATATCAACCATACAAAGTATCATTTTTTAAGAGCGGTATTGGAAGGTATCATATACGGTTTATATACCGTGGAGGAAGCATTGCGGGAAGTTACGGGCAATATTGATGTGATACACGCTACCGGAGGTTTATTAAGGTCATCATATATGCTTCAAATGGTCAGCGACGTATTTAATAAAACCATAGCAGTCTGTGAAAGTATTGAAGGTTCTTGTTTTGGCGCGGCAATAATGGTGATGAAAGCATTAGGAATAATTGATAATTTCGAACAGGTTCCGATTAATATCAAAGAATATTTCCATCCTAATTACACTAACCATCAAATATATTTAGGGAACTATCATATATTTAAAAGACTGTATCATAAGTTAAAAGATGAATTTATGGAAATAAGTAAATTAGAAAAGTAAGGCAGGTATATTATGAAGTATAAATTATTGATTGTTTTTGGTGTGTTTTTAGTCTCCTTTGCGGCAATATTTGTGAAAAAGTTAGATGATATCAATCCGCCGGTTATTGCGATGTATCGATTGGGTATCGCCGGACTAATATTATTTCCCGTAGGTATGTTTCAAAAAGATAGAGTTAAATTAAAAATATCTGATTTTAGCATCATCTTCTTGGCGGGACTATTGATAAGTTTACATTATTTATCCTGGTTTACTTCCTTAAGATATACATCGGTAACCAGCTCAACTTTAATAATCTGTACCGAGCCTTTAGTTGCTTTATTATTTGGTTTCATATTGTATAGGGAAAAGCTCAGTGTTATACAGTTTCTATTATTGTTATTGGCTTTATTTGGTGTTTCGATAGTAGCCCTGGGTGATTTATATCTTAGTAAAGGGGCAGTTATTGGCGATGTGCCAAAAGATGCAATTATTGGTGATGTACTGACGTTTATTGCGGTTGTCTTTTTTGTGATCTATTTATTTATTGGTCAGAATATGGTGAAAAAACATTCGTTCATTTTATATACCTCAGTTTTATTTATAAATGCAGGTATTATTTTATTAATATACAATATTATAATGGGATATAATTTAACCTCTTTTTCCGTAACCGAGTGGTTTTACCTGATACTTATGGCCATTATACCCAATGCCGGACAAGTTATCTTTAATTATTCGTTACGCTATGTAAATTCATCGTTAATTGCCACTTCGATTTTATTAGAACCGATATTTGCGACCATTCTTGCGGTAATAATCCTAAGAGATAACATCTTTTTATATCAGATTCTTGGCGGTATTATTATTATTGTAAGTGTTCTTGTGTATATTAAGATAGATAAAATAACTGTAGAAGTCTGATTAGAATACTAGATAAAGATTTAGTCGAATTTTGTAGAATTTTCTGATCTGTTGATTTATAATAAAGTTAAAGTTGATAAGAAATCAGTATCTCTCTTAATATGATGTAGTATTGATGTATTATTAACTTTTTTTTAAAATAATACGCTTATGAAATTAATAGGCGTAATAAAAGGAGATAAGTATGATAAAAAGAATAAAACCAATTATGTCTATTATTGTGCTTGGTCTATTATTATTTGTAGTTTCAGCGTGTGAATATCTTGAAAATATTGATTTTAATATTACGACTTCTGAAACATCTACTACAAATTCTAATACAACAACCGAACCACAAACTACTACTGAACCTAGTACAAACACTGAAACAACGACGTTAAATGAATCAACCACTACGACAACAGAGACCGGAGCAACGACCACAACAGAGGATATTACTAAATATACCGTATCATTTAATTTAAATAATGATGAAGAAGAACCGGCTACGGGTAAACCTAACGATCAATTAGTCGAAGAGGGCGGAAAAGCAGTAGAACCTGATGAACCTTCACGTGAAGGATACACGTTTGAAGGTTGGTATATTGATGAGGAATGTACCGAATCTTTTGATTTTGATGAAATTATTTTCGAAGATCTTACCGTTTATGCCGGTTGGAGGATCATAATTCCTGATGGTTTCACAAGTTCTGAAGCAAACGAGAGATTATCAATATATTTATCAGAAATATTTGATGCTTATTTTGATATAATTGATGAAGATTTGGATGATGATTTGGCATCCGGATTGGCTTTTATTAATTTATCACTAGGAACTGATTTATTGACTTTTGCCATTTGCAGCGAATATGGTTTGGGTGGAGAAGAATATGATATAATTGACGCTTTAGAGTTACTTTATGAAAATGTCACATATGAAGAGCGGGATGGTAAATACATACTAGAATATGATGATGAGGATATTCACGAGGTATATGTATTTGAATATGATGAGAATACGGATTCAGGAAAAATGGTCTATTATGAAAATTATGAACAAGAAGATGAAGTTATCAATCATTATTTTGAGTATGTTAAAGTAAATGATGGCTACGCAATACAATCGAGCTTAGGCAGATACTTCTTTGCCTTTGAAAATGATGAAATCGTATCATTTAGATTAGCACTTCATGAAGTAGAAGACGAATGGAATTCTATTTATAAAAATCCTGATATAAATATCGATGAGTTTATTGAAAATAATGCTTCTAGTATCTTAAGTTATGACGGAACCAATTTCATATTTGAAGGTGAAGTTCTAGACTTTGAGACATTTAGCATGAAAAAAGTTACAATTACATTCAGTATTGACGGAACCATTATTTCTAAAGTTGAAGAATAAAGAAGAATAAAAAATATAAGTAAGCGAAAAATATTACCCACATAGTAATAATAATAAAAACATGAGATAATTCTCCTGAATAAATATCAGGAGGATTTTTAATATGGAAGAAAATTTAAAAGTGATT
>JAWLBU010000090.1:0-5227 GCA_041687555.1 Haloplasmataceae bacterium
AATAAATAGTATAATATAATTATAAATGAGGCAAAATATATCATTATATGATAATTAGGAGATGGTTTAATGAGCAGATTTATTGACAATGTTAATGAGTATTTAGCTGCTAAGAAAATAAAAAAAACATATATAAGTTTGAAATCAGGGATCGAGACGAATAAATTGTCACGGATATTGAATGCTGTACAGGAGGCAACAGTTAGTGACATGGAAAAAATAGCATATGCGTTGGGTGAAAAAGTAGAATTTTTTCTAGGGGATAATATTAATATTTCAAATAACAAAGCCATAGAAAGCTTAGATGTGGCATTCTATGCTGGAGAACCAAGAAATGAGCAAAAGGAATTTGCTCTGAAGCTAATTGATTTTTTAGAAAATGTAGATGCTGTCCTTGGAGTTGAAAAAAGGTTATTAACTTCATACGAGGAGTGATAAAGTGGACTTCAAGAAATTTCAAAGGATTATTTCAAATAATAAAAAAAACAAAGACTTTATAAATAATAAAATAAAAGAATTTTATTACGAAGCAAATATGGATAATGAAGATGATTTGCTGGATATTATGCAAATAGCCAGGACTGTTATCAACAAAAAAGGGTATTTGCTAGCGGAAATCCCTTTTAAAGATAAAGAAATAGGAGCCATATGCTATGGTAGAGATGGGTCTAAATATGTATTACTAAACTCAACATTACCGAGAGTAAATGTTAATTTTTCTTTATGCCATGAATTATATCACATTTTATATCAGGAGTATCCTTTTAAAGAATCTGTTGAACTTTATATTAATGAAAATTATTATGATCATGATGAAGAGATATTGGCTAATCACTATGCGGCAGCTTTATTGATGCCTGAGTCAAAATTTATTAAGATGTTTAATAAGTTTGAGCAAGAATATGAAGAAGACAAGTCCGAAATTCAGACAATAGTCAAATTGATGAATTATTTTGGGGCACCATATATGGCTGTTTTAATTAGATGCTATGAACTAGAGTTGCTCAAAGACGGCGAGAGACTGAAAATGTTGTTAAGTATTACTCCGGAACAAATAAATGATGAGTTTGATAAGCTATGGTTAAATATGGAGTTATTAAAGGGGTCAAGAAATGATGATTTTGAAAAGTTATTGGCGTTAGTAATAAATAAAGGTAAATATCTTATTTCACGAGAATTAATGGATAATGCTGAGTTAGCAAGAATTGAAAAAAATTTGAGAAATCTATATAAAGAGATAAGGGGATAGTATAATGAGTAAAACATATGTGGAGACCCCTTATAACTTTGATGAAATTAAAGAATATATAATATATGATAAGAAAAAGGCTGTGGATGAGATAATAGTTGCAGATATCTGCTTTATATATGATACTTGTGCCATATGGAGTCATTCAAAGATTTCTGATATTACTCCACTGGTAACCTATATAAAAGGTAGAAATGGAGTTGTGATAATAACAAGAACTGTTTTGATGGAAATGTGTTCTGATGATTCAAAAATATGGACTCAGCATATTGATTTCATCAAAAAATTATCAGATGCAGGTATAAAAGTATTGGTATTTAATGAAGAAGATTCGTTGGAGTGCTTAAAAAGAGTTTATGCTGGTTCGGTAGGGTATTTCAATAACCTTTTAAAATATGCATTGCGAATAGCACGAAAATGGAAAGGTACGGTTGATGAGGTTATTGCTAATTCTGGAAGTGACATGATAAGAAAACTTTCTTTTACTTTTTTTAAAATGGCTAGGGCAAATAAAAAGCCACAGGATAATCTCGCTGAAGAATTATTTATGATTTGCGCAGCCATATTGTCGAACATCCCTGATATAAACGAGTATAAGTATATTGTTATTAGTGAGGATAGAGGCTTGATTAGAAAGCTTGTAGAGATGACTGACAATTTGAAAAAACATACAGGAGCAAGGAGATGTTCAATGCTGACAACACCTGGGTTATGCCAGGTTCTTATAAAAGAAGGATTAATAAATACTCCAGATGAACTTCAAAATATATTAAATTGTGCATATCAAGATAAGAAGATAAAAGTATGTTGTTCAGAAGAGTATGATTTGAAGCCAAAGGAAAAAGATTATACTAAGGAAGAGTTGGGGGACAAGCTATTAAACGATTCCAACTTCACAGTATATTATTGAGCCATTGAGCCACCGGGGACGGTTCTCAATGGCTCACAAAAATGTTGGCAGAATTATAAAAAGTATATATCATTATAGTATAAGCATGTTGGCGAACATAGAAAATGTAAAGGGTTGATATTTTGGACGGATATATGCTTAATCAAAAAAAGGAGTTATATGGGAAGTTACTTAGTGCATACGACTATAAAGGTTACTATAGGACTGGTGAGGACTCAAGCTATGATGATCTCATATTCATTGACAAGTATAGGATTATAGATCTGTTTCTCAGGTTGATAGATTCCTTTGACCCAGTGCATGATTTGGCTAACTCAATGCATCTGCTTGATTATGAACTTGAGAAATGGAATAATGATAATCCGCAAAAGAGAGTAGATAAAGAATATTTATTTGAGAAGTATTATTTATTGACAGAAGGAGACAGGGTTATCATACATCCTGAACTAGCTCACAGCAATACTTCAAGATATAAGATAGACACCGATTGTATAGAGTTTATCATGATATTTGCTAAAACCATGTTCCTTTATCCTTTATTCCAGGAGAGTAGATGGGAAGCGATACTGAAAGAGCATAATAGTAGTTTGACAGCAGAGCTTACAAAAGAAATGCTGGTTGGAGATAATAAAGATCTGCATGGAGCTATTTTTCAAAATTATAGAAATTTGAAAAATGCTTTTTTAGAGGCCTTAAAGAGAAAAATCAGCTTTGAAAGCTATGATGGCTGGAGAAAGAATATAGAATATTATTTTACCCTGCTCATGGAGATAAGCGGTTCTGAGATTGATATTTCAGATGTTATACAATCAATGGATAAGAACAAGAAGAAAGTTCTATCAGAGTATTCATTTAATAGGCTGAAATCCGACAGTAAGCATTGCAGATTAGATGATTTGAATTTTATGAATCGTCTCAGGTATGTTCCTTATGAGTTGGAAGGAGAAAACATATTTACACCTGGCGATGGCTCAAGACTTATTGCTTATATTCCTGGACATTATGATAATATCAACATATTTGACAGGCTTCGCGAGATTGATATGTTTTACGGTAATATTGAATTTCACATTTATTACAGCAAGTTGATAAAGGAAATATCCTTTGTCTTTACATATTTAGACTGCTTTTTTACAGCACAGCAGATTGAAGAAATAATATGTGAGAAGCGGTCAAATATCTATATGTACTATTTTTCAAATTATATCATTAATAAAAATTATAAACTGCTGGAATTCAGATCCGTATTTATAGCATCGCTTATAATAGAGAGAATATTGATGTTCAATAGCAATTATTATAGAGATGATAAACACTATATATTTACAGAGGATTTCCAAGTAGAATTGCTGAAGTTTTATATTTCATATATAAGGGAATATAGCTTGGAGCATTTTGGATTTATTCTTGACTTATATTTATACTTATCAAGAAAGCAGATCATGAACGGCAAATCAGCAAACCTATTAAAAAATGTTAAAAGCCTAGTTATTGATGAATTGTTTTATTATATAGATGATAATAAATACTTGGATATACTGAATGAAAGACTTGGAAGTCATAATGTGGATGACAATTTTCATTTTTTTGACGTATTTTCACAATATAAAGGCAATAATACTGATTTTATAAGAAAAATGGCTGCCCTGATTATTAGGAAGTATATTGAGCTATTAAATAGCGATAAATTCTATAGCAGCTACTATAATTTTAAAGGAATGGAAAACTTGTTGAAAGCTTTAGCGGTGTTAAAGTCTGATAGGGGATGTGTGAATGAGATCTATATCGATTTTTCACAGATTTTTAATTCATTGAATGCTAAAAAGAATATTGATTGGTATATATATTTTTCGGTATCAAGGAAGCTGAGATTTCATTTAGGAATGCTATGCCTGTTTATTGAGAAGCAGGAATTAGATTTAGATATACTATATTATGTTTTAAATAGCTTCAAGCAGCTCAAGGCATTTAATATTAGGGAGCATAGTCCATTATCATGGGAAGAAATGATTCAAGATTCATTTGGAATATATTCAAATTACACTATTGCAAATGAAGAAATCCTTGCATATCAAATATTCAAACTGCTTTTAAATAAAGATGATTCTTATATTAAGGAATATGTGGAGTGTATAAAAGATAATCTGGAGTTTTTTGAAGTAATATTATTAAATAAAGTATTTAGAGGTAGAATTTCTTTTGATAAAGCGACAGCTGAAGATGTGAAAAACATTGGGTTAGGTATGGCTATGAAAAATGCATATTTTCTGATATATAACAGCTATCCATCTGAGGCTATAGTATATATTGAATACATTGAAGAAATTCTGCAGAAAAATAAAAGAACCATATTTGAGAATGATTTTCTGAATTTGTTGAAATATTACTGTTTCATTAATGTTAAGGAATATGACAAGGCTATAGAGGCTGTAAATGAAATGAACGATAAAAGAAAAAATGCTCATAGAATAGCTACGGTTGAATATTTAAGAGAAAATTATCATATTGCAAAACAGTTGTTTGAGAAATATTTTAAAAATGAAAAGCCTGAGATAGAAGCTATTGTTAATTATTCAGCAGTGTTGATTTCTATGGGGATGAATAAAGAAGCTATTGAGTGGTGTGAAAAATATATTGATGAGTATAAGGGAGATTATCTATTAAATGCAAATTTGGCATGTGCCTATAGCAGTATAGATAATATAAAGTCCTTATATTATTATTGTGAAGCAAAGTTAAGAAAGCCGGAATATGAACCGGCTGTATACGGGATAGTTGAAAATATTAATAATATTGTAGGGAAGCTGCCGGAGATGTTGGATTCTATAAATGAATTTGTTAAAAAGAGGGATTTGGCTGTAGAATTTACCGAGGCTTCCCAGAATGCCATTAAGATGATAAGTCCTATAGCTATGACAGAGGATGAGCTCAGAATATTGAAGGATATTAATAAGGCAATTCAGCTTGCATCTGAAAAACCTGTAAATATAGAAAAGCTCAGTGAAAATGAATTGAGTGATATTCTGTGGTCTGGTCTTAAAATGTCTTTGAACCATTATGGCTATGAA
>JAWLBU010000091.1:0-5027 GCA_041687555.1 Haloplasmataceae bacterium
ACCTTTTCTAAACAATATAAATCCCTCCATAAATATTTATATTTTAAACAGAGTATTCATTAAAAATAATGATACTCTTGTCTAAACCATTTTAAAAAAATGATATTTTAATTAACACCAATTTTATCATATATTTCGAGAATTAATTAAAAATTATAAAAAGTAATAATTCTTGTCTCCTACAACCACAAATTTTTATCAATTTATAAGATATTATGAAAAGAAATTAAAATCAAGAAGTCATCTATAACTTTTAGTGTGAGTAATAATCACAAATCATCCAACTAAAACCCAGTCCCTAAAATAGATAAGAATAACTAATTAAATACAAAACCCCTCTTCACTTATTACATCCTGTATCCTAATATCACAAAACCAAAATAAAAGGGTTGCCTAAAATGATTTCTTTCATTTTTAGACAACCCTAAACAATATTAAAGATTAATTATTTAACTGTATCCAGAAATTGAATTATTTCCTGCTTGGTTTTTCTTAATTTACTGACAAACGATCCAACTAAATGATTATTTTTATATACCAAAAAACTAGGTATTCCATAAATATTATTCTCGATACATAAATCAATAAATTCATCACGATCGACATATACAAAATTAAATTGTGGATATAACTCTTCTATTTCAGGCATTACTGGTTCAATAAAGCGACAATCTGGACACCAATCAGCACTAAATAAAAAGACTGTTTGCTTTTTCTTTAATTCGATGAATTGTTCATTAGACTGTAATTTATTCATTTAATCACCTATAATCCTCATTTATTTTAATCGCATTTTTTCCGGATATCATTTGACCGTATAATAGTTTACCAATATGTTCAAAATTATCGGTTCTCGTAACAAAATTATTTGTAAATATACCAACTGCACCTTCTTCATGCTTGACATTCTGTTTATGAGCATATTGGTCCATTATTTCACCCAATTCTCGACCCTTGTATATTTCTTTAGCTATCTCGTTGGGCAATAAAATCCGTGTGCCACCGGCTATATACACTCTGTTTTCTTCATCAACTAATGCACCGTAATTAACTAAAAGCAATCCTAATGAAGTCTGTTGAACCCCGCCTTCTAAACCGACTCCGATATCGCCGAATCGTTTTGCCCCCAAGGCTCTATTGATTGCTCCCCTTATGGTCTCCTGATCACTGATAGGCTGTGCCGATACCCTACTGCTTACCGCAATTCCGGTTACATCATAATTAGCGAATACATTCTTTATGGCGTTAATTTTGACGGTATTTGTCGAACCGACGATAACTTTTAAATCAGACATTTTCGATAATCGTATTGTATGTTGTTCTATCCATTGATTTAACTAATGTGACCAGCATTTCTTTTGCGGCCTCATAGTCATCAATATGGATCATCGAAGCATGTGAATGAATGTATCGAGCACAAATACCTACTAACAATGAAGGAACTCCACATCCTGATATATGAACCTTTCCGGCATCAGTTCCACCCTGTGAGACAAAATATTGATATGGTATATTATTTTTTTCCGCCATATCTAACATGAACTCGCGCATTCCACGATGGGTAACATAGCTTTTATCAAGTATTCTCAATAATACACCCTTTCCTAATTGCCCGAATTCATTCTTATCGCCGGTAATATCATTGGCAGGAGAAGCATCCAAGGCAAAAAAGATATCGGGTTTAATCATATTAGCAGCAGTTTCAGCTCCTCTTAAGCCAACCTCTTCTTGAACGGAAGCTCCGCTAAACAAGGTGTTAGGTAATTTCTCATTTTTGACTTCTTTTAATAATTCGATGGCTAAACCACAACCATAACGATCATCCCAAGCCTTAGCGATAATCTTTTTCTTATCGGCTGTAAAGTCAAAATCCATATAAGGAGTAACAAAACAACCGGGAATAACACCTAATTCTTTAGCGTGTTCAGGACTGTCAGCACCGATATCAATTAACATATCCTTAATTTCCGGTTTATCACCACCGCCTAAATGAGGAGGTGTTGAAGCAATTATACCGTAAATCGGACCAAACTTCGAATGAACAACCAGTTTTTGTGCCTGTAAAACATTTGGTGACCATCCGCCTAGAGTTTGAAATTTCAGCATACCATTATCTTTAATTTTAGTCACCATGAATCCGACTTCATCCATATGACCTCCGACCATAACTCTAGGACCTTTATCATCCCCATGTTTTACACCGAATATACTGCCCAACTTATCCTGAATAACTTCATCGGCATAAAGCGATAATTGCTCTCGCATAAACTTTCTAACATCATGTTCATAACCGGGAGCGCCGTGTAAAGTCGTCAGCGTTTTAAATAGTTCAATTGTTTCATTATTCATGTCTTCACCTCAATTTTCTTATAACATAATTTTACTACATAAATACTAATTATGAAAGTAAAAATATTCCAAACAAACTTTTATAGTATATCTTTTGCATTTATGCAAAGTAATGGTAAAATATAGATATAGGAGTGATAATTTTTATGTTAACCATTATAAATGACAGTAAAAAACCACAATATAACTTAGCCCTTGAAGAATATGTATTTAAATATCTAAACGTAGACGATGATTTTATTCTCTTATGGCAAAATGAACCCTCGGTAATCATCGGCAGAAATCAGAATACCATTGAGGAAATTAACAATACCTATATTAATATGCATAATATTAATGTGGTAAGAAGAATTACCGGTGGCGGAGCGGTATATCATGATTTCGGTAATCTGAATTATTCATTCATCTCAAAAAAAGCCGAGGATAACATCAATAACTTCCGAAAATTTACCCAACCCGTTATTGATATGTTAAATGAATTAGGGGTAAAAGCGGAATTTACCGGTCGTAATGATATCACGATTGAGGGTAAAAAAATATCCGGTAATGCGCAAAGTTATTATCGAAACAGCGTCCTTCATCATGGTACCATCTTATTTGACGCCGATTTAGAAATGGTTACCAATGTTTTAAACGTAAAACTCGATAAAATCGAGTCAAAAGGAATTAAGTCAATTCGCAGCCGTGTCACGAATATTTTACCTTATCTTGAAAAGGAAATGACTTTGGATGAATTCAAAGATAAATTGTTGAAACACATTTTAAAAACCGATAATATCACATCATATATATATACGCTAACTGATAGCGATAAAGAAAAGATTAATCAGTTAATGAAAAACAAATATCTAACCTGGGAATGGAATTATGGCGAGTCTCCTAAATTTAATCTGCAGAAAGAAGGCCGTTATCAAGGTGGTAAGATTGATGTAAGATTGAATGTGGTTGATGGTATAATTAAAGAATTAAAAATATACGGGGACTTCTTTGGTAAAGAAGATATTAGTGAATTAGAAGCTTTACTGACAAATCAACGCTATGATGAAAAAACGATTATGAATATTCTAAAAAACAGTAATCTTGAAAAATACTTCTTTAATATCTCGATAGAAGACTTTATCAATTGCTTATTTTATTAATACCGTTATAATTTTAAAACTCTAGTAAATGAAACTAGAGTTTTTTTCATATCCATTATTTTAAGAAATGAATCGGTTTATCAATAGCCGATAAACTAGCCTCCATGATTGCTTCTGAGAATGTCGGATGCGGATGGATACTATTTGCGATATCATACATCGTGCCTTCTAAATTCATGGTTACTACTAACTCGGCTATCATATCCGTCGCATTTGGCGATAATATATGTGCTCCGAGTATTTCACCGTATTTTTTATCGGCAATAATCTTCATAAAGCCATCCGTTTCCCCCTCACCCAAGGCTTTTCCGTTAGCGCTAAGCGGGAATGTTCCGACAGTCACGTCAAAGCCCTGTGCTTTTGCCTGATCTTCGGTTAATCCGACAAAAGCAATTTCCGGTGATGTGTAAATTCCTGACGGAATTTTCCCGTAATCAAGTTTTGTTTCGTGACCCAGAATGTTTTCAACGGCAACGATTCCCTCATGGGAAGCAACATGAGCCAGCATGTATTTACCATTGACATCCCCAATCGCATATACACACTTAATATTTGTTTCCAGCTTCTCATTTGTTTTTATGGCACTACGGTCTAATTCCAATCCTAAATGAGCCAAATTATCCGTATTAGGTCTAGTACCGATACTAATTAAGACTCTATCAGCCGGAAATTTCTCTGTTTTATTGTTTATTGAAACATCAAGACCGTTTTCGCCTATTTCTAGTACATCGGCATTCGTATAGATGTTAATTCCCATTTTGGTTAATTTTTTGAGCATCGTTTGTCTTATTTCATCATCGACATTTAATAAGATATTGGGTGCTTTTTCGATGATGGTAACCTCGGTATTCAATTCTCTAAACAAAGAGGCAAATTCAATTCCTATTACTCCTCCGCCGATGATAACAAGCCTCTTAGGCAATTCCTTAAGATCCAATATTTCCTTACTGGTAAGGACAAAATGATTTTTTAACCCTTCCTCAATACCCTTAATAGGCGGAATAAAAGGTTTGGAACCGGTCGCGATAATCAAATTTTTGGTCTTGATTCTTTCGCCATTTACCTCGACGGTATTTTTATCGATGACACTTCCTAAACCGATATAGGTATCAACACCGTTTTTATCAAGGAGAACTTTAACACCACCAGTTAATCTTTTGACGATATTATCCTTTCGTTTTATCATATTTGGCCAGTTAATTGATATTTGCTTTTTATCGGGAATATCGATACCGAAGGTTTCGGCATTTTTAATATAATGATAAACCTTAGCGCCTTTTAATAACGTCTTTGTCGGTATACAACCCCAGTTTAAACAAACACCGCCTAAGGCGTTTTTTTCGATTAAAGCCGTTTTTAGTCCTGATTGACCAGCTTTTATCGCCGCGACATAGCCTCCGGGACCACCACCAAGTACTAAAACATCATATTCTTTCATAGTACCTTGTATACTAAATATATGAAATATTCAGTATACTCTCCTTTCTTTATTTTTTTCTTAAATTATTTATAATTAATATGTAAGCGTTGTGGAGTATT
>JAWLBU010000092.1:0-4994 GCA_041687555.1 Haloplasmataceae bacterium
ACCTTTCGTAAAGTTATTTCTGGGGTACTCCCCTTACCAAAGGCATAGATGGTTTTTCCCTCTAAATCATCAATAGTAATCTCTTTACTGCTTACTAAAAATAAATTACCAAATGTGATTGTACCCGCATATAAATACTCCGGTTTAACAGAGTATAATTTTGCCCCTAAGTTAGTTGGAGCGATAACAATTTCATGGGACTTACTAGTAATAGCACTTGTTAATTGATCAGCACCACTTACAGACTCATAATTTACTTTATAATCGGATATTTCCTTACTTTTATGGATTAATTCCACTAGTCCTAATGTAGGAGCGCCAGTGGGAATTCTAACATTAACTGTCTTTTCTTCTTTTTTTTCACAACTAATAATCAAAAATACACTTAAAAACATTAATAAGCTCAACAATATTTTCTTCATTTTAATTCCTCCCTTTTGTTTCCATATATATTCTATCTTATTATGTTGAACAATAGTGTCACATATGTTACACTTTTCTTAAAGTAGGTGAAAAAATGCACAAATTCGAATTAAAAAACTTTCATGTAAGCTTTTATTATGAGCTGATTAATACTATTAAAAAACATAATATCCCCTATATCCATAAAAAATATCTAAAAGATGATGTTATCGTCTTAAGTCAAAGTAAATGTCAGGCAATGGGAATTATTCAAAAAGGGGAAATAAAAATTGAGCATTTAATGAGTAATGGTAATAAACAAATAATAACTACCTTAAAAGAGTACGATGTATTTGGGGAAATTCTCTTATTTTCTGAAGCTCCATATTACCCCTATGACATAATTACCACAACGAATTGTGAGATTTTTATGATAACTAAAGAAAATCTGCTTAAAATATTTAAAGAAGATATTTCCATATTAGGAAAATTCTTGTCCCATATCTCACAAAGCTATATACGATTAAATCGGCTAATAAAACTCTTATCACAAAAAACATTAAAACATAAACTAGCCTATTACTTTCTCGATTTTGAGAATCTTACAAAAGGTAATAATACTTGTAAGATTAAAAATAAAACTACACTCGCAAGTTTACTTGGTGTGGAAAGACAATCACTTATCAGAGAGTTAAATAACTTACGCGATTTGGGTAAATTATTCTATGTAAGAAATGAAATCACGATAATTGATGTAGATTATTTTGATTCATTAGTAGAATAAATCAAAAAAAAAAATATTTGCGAAAAAACGCAATAAATCTGATGAGACAATCGTCTAATAAGAGTAAGAAGCAAAGAAAAAGTGCTTCAGTTGAAGCACTAGGAATTAAGTCACATCATTTTGAATAATGACTAACAATTAATGTTTTTAATCCTCCGTCAGTCTATTAATCACTACTAATTTATTCATTAAATTATAAAAGCGGTATTATAATCGCCTAATAGACTTGACAATTTTAATAAATTCTATTGTTAAAATTATTTAAAAATGATATTATAATAGCGTTATACAATACGAAAAAGGAGTGTCAGAGATGAACTGGAAACAAATTTTGTTTAAAGGTTTACCTGTTTTATTAGTTGCTGCAGTAATAGTCATTATAGCGGCGATTGCAAGTAGACCAGATCCACAACCTGAAGTAACGAAAGAAAACGAACTTGTTTTTGATTTCGAAGATTTAAAAGTTACTAAAGGCCAATTATATAATATGTTAAAATTAAATGTAGGTCCTTCAATTTTAATGAATTTAATAGATCGTGATTTATTAGATGATTATAAGGACCAAATCGATACTAAAGAATTAGAAGATAAAATTCAAACTGAAAAAGATAAAGGTATCGATAAATTTTATGAAACTTTAGTTTTGCAAGGTATAATTGAATCTAAAGATGATCCTAAATTAGACGAAAAGATTGAAGATTATTACCTTTTAAGCTTCTTACAAAAAGCATATGCAAAATCTGAAGCTAAAGCCGAAATTCTTGATGAAGAAGCAGAATCAAAAGCTATTGAAAAAGCTATGAATGATTATCGTGAAGATTTATGTGTTATTTCAATTAAATATCCAACAATCGCAAAAGCTAATACAGTTAAAGATAAATTAGCTGAATTAGAAACCGCTGGTAAAACTGATGAAATTCTTCAATACTTCAAAGATGAATATGCTGTTCAACATAAAGATGATGAAGAAGATGATAAAGATGAAGAAGAAAAGGAATTATTGCCTTTCTTCGCTGAAGAATTTAACTGTGAATATGATAAATTAGTTTATGAAGAATTAAGTTCAAAAACAAAATACCGTGATTTTGTCTTCAGTGATACTTATAATAACGAACCATTCGAAGTTGAAACAGGACGTCATTATAATAAAACTGGATTCCAAATCGCTGGTGATGGAATTTACTTCGTATATAAATTAGCTAAACCAAAATATATTGATAGTTATACTGAGTCAGAAGTTTTTAGAAATTATTTTATCGATAAATTAGTAAACGCAAGAGTTACCACAACTTATACTAATGAAAAAATTAAAGACCTTCGTAACTCTATCAAGTTAAAAGTTTATGATAACCGGATTGCTGATGGCTTAAAAGGTACACTAGGTACTACTTTCAAAGGTCAAAAAAAATTATTAGATGATAATAAAGTTATCGCTACATACAAAAAAGGTGACGAAACTGTAATTATCAAAGCTGATGATCTTTACCAAGAAATGAAAACAAAATTCGGTGTTCCAATTTTAATCGATATTATTAATTACGAAGCATTAAAGACTGTTGAAGGAATTCAATTAAGTAAATCAGAAAGACAAAAATATATTGACAATGTAAAATCATATAAAGCTGCTTATTCACAACAACCTCCAGCCGGTTTAACATGGCATGATTACCTAGCTTTATACCATGGTGCATTCAGTGAAGAACAATTAATTGATATGGAAGCAGGTCCAACTTTAATTGAACGCTTCTTACTTGGATATAAAGACTATGCTGGTGTAAGTGCAATTACTGATCAAGATATTCAAACGGCTTATGATAAATGGTTCAGCATTGAAGCATATCATATTTTATTTGAATACAATCCAGACCAAGAAGACGATACAGCTGATGATTCATTAGCAGTTGCTATGGCTAAAGCACAACAAGTCATTGACGGATGTCAAGATGATGATGCTACATGTTATATCAACTACGATATTGAACCAAAAGATGAAGACGATGAAGATGATGATACAGAAAAAGAAGATGTACCATTCGTTGGATTTGAAGCTACTCCAATTTCTGATTGGACAAAAGTATTTAAAGCACTAGCTACAGAATATAGTGATGATGAATCTGCAGCTTCAAATGGTGGATACTTAAATTATTTTGGTCCTGGTCAAATGGTTGAAAAATTCGAAGAAACTGCTTTAGATATCGTTGAAAAATACAATGAATCTAAATCAGAATTAGATCGTTTCGGTGTTGCTTCTCAAACTGAAATTAAAAAACCAAATGGTGATGTAATTTATGGTGTACATGTTATCTATGTAACAAATCAAAAAACCAAGACAGCTCAACCTACAGATTTAGCTAAATATAAAGAATATGTTGAAGATTTAGATAACGACGATGTTAATACTTCTGAAAAATATACAGCAACTGAAATCAAAGATTTCAATGCTTATAGAACATTTGAAGAGACACTAAGATCAACAATTAGAACTAAACGTATTGCAGAAGGTAATGAAAATAAACAATTAGCAATACTTCGTGATGAAGCTGGATTCCAATTTAAAGATGCTGATTTACAAAAAATATATACTAATGTTTCAAAATTACAAAAAGAATACGAAGAAAAATAGGATAATACTAAAACTAAAGGGGCTGTAAAAAATTAGTTTTTTAAACTAAGGAGAAATTACAGCTCCTTTTTTTTCGTATATTTCACTTATACTTTTAATAAATGTTCATTTTTGACAATACTTAAAAGGGTTTTCGTTGAAAACCTTATTTCTGATATTTAATTCTTTAATTTATTGAACTTTTCTATGTTTCTTATTGTGATATTTATATAAGTTAAACCCGATAGAAACCATAAAAATTTCTAATCTTACGGAATCTAAACCTCTTCTGACTGTTCTTTTATACCAACGATCATATTTTATTACACCAAAAGCACCTTCAGCCTGTATTGATCTATTTTTTCTTAATTCAATTCCTAGTTCACTTTTTAAATTTTTGATAACCTCCTGATGTAAGTCAGTTAATTCCTGATTTAAACTTATGATTCTATTTCCTTCTGATTTATGACATTTAGATTTTAATGGACATACACTACAATCCTCACATTGATATAATTCTTCTGTCCTTTCGTACTTATTACCTTTAACAGGTCTTGTTTTTAAAAAATGGAATACTTTATTATTTGGACACAATAATTGTCCAGCTTCATTTCGTTTAAAATTAAATGATTTAAAAGGATTGTTTATATACTTCTTATCTTCTGTTAATTTCTTGTATGTAGTGAACTTTTGATAGAGTTCCATTTCTTTTTCCTTACAATATAGGTAATTATTATAATTTCCATATCCTGCATCAGTTACAGGATATTTAGGATATTTATTATAATAAGTTTTAAATGACTCTAATAACGGTTTAAAACAATCTGAATCCGAAGCATATTGGTATGCATCACAGACACTAATATACTCATCTGATATACCTAATTGTATATTATAAGCAGGTATTAGTTGATCATTTCCCATATAATCTCTTTTGACCCGCATAAACGTAGCATCTTTATCTGTTTTTGAAAAACTATTTCGTTTATCTCCACAAGTTTCGATTTTATAGGCATATTCCTTTAATTTTGATAAATATAAGTCAAATTTTTCATAATATATTTGAAATATTTCTTTTCTTTTACCTTTTCCTTTTACAAAAGTTGATGGATCTATATTAAATCTTTTCTTAAAGTCATTAAAAATTGATTCTAAATATTCTATTTCGTACATTTCTCGAGTTGTATAGTTAGTCATTTGATAGTT
>JAWLBU010000093.1:0-4983 GCA_041687555.1 Haloplasmataceae bacterium
TTAAAAGAAGATATAATCATTAATAAATATCAGGATAATCTTCAGTTTACATTTGTGATTAATTGTAAAAACTTAGTACCGCAATCAACTAATGATGGAATTGCTTTTGTTAATGAAAATAATGAAGTAAAGTTTTTCATTGATAATTATTTTATGTATGATGCAAATGGTAATATCTCATATGATATTGAGACGAAATTAATAGAGTTAAAAGCTAATGAATATCAATTAACTGTGATTCCTAGTAACAAGTTCTTACAAGAAGCTATGTATCCAGTTGTTGTTGACCCTACTATTGAAATCCCAGGTTATGGAATAATTCAAGATTCATATATCAGTGAACAATCTCCAAATACTAATTTTTCGAATAATAGTGAACTTAAAATTGGTAGTATATTAGGTAATAGATATAGAAGTTACCTAAAATTTATACTTCCTGAAATTTTAGATAATAAGGCTATTGTTTATTCAACTATGGATTTATATGTATATAATACTTATAATAGTTATTCACAAATTAATCTACATCGAAACAATGTCGATTTTAAAGATTACACTATAACATGGAATAATATGTATGGTAATGATGATAATTATGATAAAAATATTATTGATTACCATATAGATGATGAATCTGGTGTGTATACATTTGATATTACTAAAGTAGTTCAAAAATGGGTAACAGGAATACATCCTAATAATGGCTTGTTAATAAAAACACAAGATGATGAAGGAATTTTATCGTTTTATTCTAATGAGGGTAATGCATACAATAAACCTTATATAAAAATAGGATATATGGATAGGGATGGTCTAAATGATTACTGGACCTATACTAGTCAGAATCTAGGAGGTGCAGGTGTAGGTTATGTTAGTGACTATACTGGTAATTTAATAATAACGCGAAATGATTATATCGGAACCAGTGAATTAATGCCTTTAAATTTAACTTTCATTTACAATAAAGCTAAACACAATACTAATATTGGTTATGGTAATGGTTGGCGTAGTAATTACGATATTACTGTAGAGAGTGTTTCCGATTCTTTATACAAAGTTACTGGTGCTGATGGTGCTGATGTATATTATATTGAACAACCTTGTATCAATATAATAGGAGAAGACTTAATAAATACATCCTGTTATATCGCTGAAGACGGGTCTGGGAAAATCTTAAAAAAACAAACTGGTTCAACTACAGTAACGATTGAAGGTAAGGATGAAATAAGGTTGACATTTAACTCTTATAATAAATTAGCTACTGTTGAAACAATAAAAACTGGGAATATTACAAGAATATCTTATTTAAATAATAGGATTGATTATGTCACAGACCCGATTGGGAACCAATTAGATTTCTTTTATGAAAATAATAGATATTCTAGAATAGATGTTAAATTAAAAAAAGCTAATTATTTGAAGATAGTAAAATCAATAAGTTTTCAAAACTCGGATGGGGAAAAGACTGGTGTCAGCTATTCTTCTGATTATAATGCCAATTATTCTTATACCACTCAAGCGATAGCTGGATATTCATTAACTACCGATTTCTATACGGTTACTGATAAAATCAGTGGAGATACGGTAAAATATTCTTTTGATGGAAATCAAAGAGTAAATCTTATTGAATCTTATAATCAAAATAGTAATAAAAAATATGGTGATATTTCTGTTTTATATTCTTTTCATAAAACCACTTATACCGACCATATGAATCGAAGCATCAGATATTTATTTGATAACTATGGACATACTGTTAATATATTAGATGATTATGGGAATGCATTATATTATAGTTATGTGAATCCGTTAATATTTGACTCATCTAAAGATGGAAGTGCAAGTATAGGGATAAACTATTATTTAATTAATAAATTGTCTGAAAAATCACTACCTCAGAAAAGTCAGTTAAATCCAATTATTAATCATGGCTTTGATTGGAATGGTAATTTATCAAACTCAGGTTGGATGATAGCCTGTGGTGGTGGATGTGGTATTGATTACAATGATAAATTATATGGAAATGGCAGTGCTTATATAAATCGTACCGATTTGATTAATACAATGCAGATAAAGCAAGAGATAATCCTTGATCAAGGAACATATACTATCGCTGGATTTATTAAAAACCCAGGTGGTTTAGTAAATGGAAAAGGTGCATATATTGATGTAACCGGAGTAACATCAAAGACTAAAATAAATTATATTCATGGAAAAGATGAGTGGCAAAAGTATACTTTAGAATTTACTATTAGTAATGATAATTCTAAAATTTGGGTTATTTTAAATAATTATAGTATATCAAAAGCCCAATTTGATAATATTCAGTTAACGGAAGGTTTTATTGATGCGAGATATAATTTAGTTGAAAATGCCTCGTTTGAGAAAGATACAAGCGGTTGGGATTTATATGGAGCAACAAAAGAACATATCAGTAATGTTGGTGTATATGAATATATATTAGGAGATAGTGCAATTAAGATTGTCGGAGATACCAATAATGTTAGGTCAATAAGTCAAGGATTGCCATACACAATAGAAGAAAAAGTGGCTATCGTAGTCGGTGGCTGGGCTAAAGCGAACGCTGCTCCTAGTAAATTAACTAACGATAATAGAGTATTTGGTTTAAGAGTAAAATTAGAATTTTATAATGAAAATGATGAATATGATATTGTCACGTATTATATACCATTTCGTACGGAAATAAATGATTGGCAGTATATTATGGATAAAATCGTAATACCTGAAGCTCCTCTGGGGTATTATTCATCAATAAGTGTCGAAGCAGTATATCAAGGAACGGGAGAAGCATATTTTGATGGAATTCAATTTTATGTTGAAGAATTTGGTACGAGTTATTTGTATAATAATCAGGGTAATGTCAGTTCTATAAATACACCAACATCGAAGAATGATATTGATATTAACTATGAAGATGAATATAGTAATGATATTGATTATTATTTTGATGAATATGGAGTTAAGGTTGAATATCAATACAATGACAATAAATTATTAGAGTATACAGAAAGAAACAATGTTAAAACATTTTACGGATATAATGATAAAAGACAAGTTGATAGAGTTCGAGTTGGAGAAGTAAGAGGCAATTATTTTGAAACAATTATTAATTATTCAACTGATTTTCAATATATTATTGGAAATGTAGATGAATTTGGTAGAACAATAGAATATCATTATGAAAACTTGACGGGATTACTAGCTCAGGCTAAGGATCCGTCAGGAGTAATAACCTACTATGCGTATGATGACTTGGGAAGAGTAACTAGAGTAACTAAAGTTTCAGCTAATAATGTATATCACTATAATGCCAAAAATCAGCTCGACTTTATTGAAGTAAATGGTTTTTATTATCAGTTTAGTTATAATGATATTAATCAAATTGAAAAGATTCAAATAATTAATGGAAGTACAGTCAAGGATTTAATGACATATCAATATCTATTTGAGCAGTCTAGTGATGATAATTATTATACTGATTTAATTAAGCAACAAATATTTGGTAATAATGATTGTATTGAATTTGAATATAATGATGAATATCAACTAAAGACTACCAAATTCAATGGTAATGTAAGATATGAATACGACTATGACCATTTTGGTAGATTAACGATATATAAGGACAGGTCTGATATTAGTAATATTAAGACATATTTCTACCGGTATGATCTAGCTGGAAGGTTAAGAAAAGTCATTGATGAAGATGGAAATACGCTTGATTATAATTTTGATGAAAAGGGTAATTTCACTGAATTTACTTACTATATCAATGACAGAAGTCAAAATACGCAATATCGGTATGAAACAGATACCAACCGATATTTAGGAGTAAGTTATCAAGATATCGCTAAAAATTATATCTATAATTTAAATGATTCATTAAGAAGACTAGAAGAAATCCAGCTATATACTGGGTATAAAACGATATATCAAAGTATTAACTACGATGACGATAATGTCATTAATGGTAATGCGACCAACAGAATAAAAGAAATCATATATAATTATAATGGTAACAACAAGTATTATTATCGCTACAGCTATGACACTAATGGTAACATTGCGAATTATAAAGTAATACATGAATATGTTAAAAGAGTACAACCTCCAGTTAATTGTTATATTAATCAAGATGGGGAATCAGTTTGTGAACTGGGTATACCTGAAATAAGAACGATAACTGAAACAAAAGAAAATCATAATTACTATTATGATCAATTAAATCAATTAAAAAGAGAGGATTTATATTCAAGTGATATTAGTTATACAAAGGTATATGACTATGGAAGTAATGGTAATATTCAAGAAATAAAACAATACTCATATCAACCAAATACGGATAATAATAATTTATTGGGAACACCAATAGTAATTTCCTATGGTTACAATACTGGCGGTTGGAGTGATCAATTAAAAACATATAATGGTAAAACGATTGAATATGATGATATGGGTAATCCGACAAAAATTATTACTGGAACAATAAATGACTATATCAAATTAGAATGGGAAGGACGACGATTAGTTTTATATACCGAATATCACAATAATACAATGTATAAAAACATAACTTACCGTTATAATGATGAAGGTTATCGAACATATAAGTTGATTGACAGACTCCATGGGGATTATGATGAGTATTACTACTATTTAGATGGTAGTAAAGTAATCCATGAAGAAATAAAATATTTTGAAAACAATAATCTAAGTAAAACAGACAAAATATATTATACACATGACATTGATGGTACTTTAATAAGCATGAACTTAAATGGTGAAGAATACTTCTACATAAGAAACCTACAAGGAGATATAGTAAACATAATTGACAAATATGGGGAAATTAAGGTAACATATAGTTATGATGCATGGGGTAATATCATAAATCAAACAAATATTGAACTAGCAAGTATCAATACATATAGATATAGGGGATATCGTTATGATGAAGAGACA
>JAWLBU010000094.1:0-4944 GCA_041687555.1 Haloplasmataceae bacterium
CCTATGAAAAAAAGAGAAATAATTTTTTTTATTTGGAACCAGTTCAAAAATTTCATCTGAAGAAAAGATTAAAGGTTGAGTTGCTGTTACGAATATAAAATATAAATTCAAATGTTTACTTAGTGATTTGAAATATTCGCGTATAACTAACCAATATTTATAAGGTATAGACTGTACCTCATCAAGTATGATAATAGAATTAACCAATTTCTGATATCTCACTAAGAATCTATTTTGATTACTAAATAAAGTGTTAAACAATTGAATAAACGTAGTAACTACTATTTCTGAATTCCAACTTTCAATTAAAAATTTACTTTGATGACAATCATAATTGTTAAATTCATTCTCATATTTAAATTCACTGAAATGGTGATGTTTTAGTATTTTATCACTAGATACTTTGTCACACCCTAGCATATCTGACAAAACTTTATAATAAACTTCATAATTTTGATCGATTATTGATGTGAATGGTAAACTATAAATTATTGACATATTTTTGTTTAATTTACTTCTTAATTCTAAAGCTGCTGCAATTGCTGTTAATGTTTTTCCAGTACCAGTTGGTGCTGTTAATGACATTATTTTTAGATTAGAATTATGAATAGAATCTAATACTTCCTCAAATAATTCATTTCTTAAAACATTTAATTTTTTATTTTCTAACTTGAAATGTTTTGTGCGATATTGTTTGACTAGATCATTAGGAATATCATATATTAAGGACTTGTTATTATGAAAAATCGCATCTTCTTTATCTGCAAAAATGAGAGCTGAAAACAATAGTTTATAAATAATGTAGCTTTCAAAATCACTATTGTCTTCTAATAAATCAATTATGTTATCAGTTAATTTATTGATAGTATCAATTAAATCTATCAACATATTGGAATCAACACTTTTGAGCTCTAATTTATTTAGAATATCATTAACCTGAGATTCAGGAAGATTATTAATTTGTTCCTTAAGGTTTTTCTTTACATCATTTAATTCATTCTCAGATAAATACTCATCATTAAAATTCTTTAAAGAACCATGATGACTCTTAACTATAATATACCCTATTAATGCTAATTTTTCATCAATATCCTTTATTTGCAGATAAGTAACCAAAGCTGATAAGAAGGAGTGAGTTCTTAATTTTGGCAATATATTACTTTTACCAGATCTAATTTCTTGTTTTAAATAATCTTGGAAATATTTATTAGCTTTACCGATATCGTGTGTATAACCAATAATTTTCATTATATAACATAATTTATGTTTATCATATGAGAAGTCTATATCTTTTTCAGAAATTAAACAATAACAAAAATCACCAACCCTTTTTAAATGGTCATACAATAGAACATCCGGATGAGAATATATTTCATAAGAAGACAATGTTTTTATCTCCTATTCTAAAATAATTATTCATATTACATAGTATTGGATAACCATTTTTTTCATACAAAAATTTCTTAAATTCTATAACTTCTCTATCTGCTTTCATTTCATTCGGTAATGTATCTTTAAAGTATTCTTTTCCATCTTCAAATTTCACAAGCAAATCATCTTGAAATGGAACAATAGAATGGATATAAATAAATTCAGTATTATTAATTTTTTCAATTTCATACTCGTTATCGTATTTAAAATTAGCTATAAACTCACTTAATCCTAAACATGGGGTATAAAAGGATTTATGGTTGATAAGATATTCCTTTAAGCTTTGATATAACTCTTCATTATTGTGTGTAAAGTATATTTTATATGCGCAATCCATCAAAACCTCATAAGTTACTTGAGTATGATTTTGATAAATGCTAAATAATTTAGCTGACTTAGTATCTATTAAGTTATATGAAATTCTAGATTTTTTCACAGGTTTGATTAAACTAATCCCTATTTGTGATTCATTTTTACTAAAATAATTAATATATTCATTTTTATTTATTCCTAATATTGAACTTAATAATCCAATTAAAGCTGTTCTAGGGGGAAAAGCAAATGTAAGTGGAGATGATGTAGTATAAAATTTACGAAAATGACCGTACTTCCCCCAAATATCAAAAGCTAGACATTTCATTAATATCATCCTTCTAAATGAAGTTCAATAGGATTAAAATCTTTAATACATTCTACTAAGTTAACTTCATTATTATTGATCGTAAAAGTTAGTTTATTATCAACTTCATATTCAATACTTTCAATTTTGCTACGATTATCTTTTAACTTACTAATTAATTCATCTATTTGTAGCTTATAATCATTAACACTACGAATTGCCTCATCGTCAATATCATTAGCTTTTAATTTTATACATTTAATTAAGTCTCCAATATGGAAATTATCTGCTTTATAATTTACTTTTAAAAATAATCTTGGGACCTGTCCAACTTTACTTCTTGAAATTAAATTCTTTGTACCATTCCATATACCATCTATCAATAAGTTTATGTCTTCATCTACTAATTTTGTTTCTTTAGCGGCATTTTCATTGATAATCCCTTGGAAACCTATTAAACTATATGGTAATATATATTCTTCTCTAAAAGTTTTATTATCTTTGCCCTTATCAGAAGCAAATGCTCCAGTTCCTTTAATTCTAGTTAATGAAACACGGTGTAAAGAACGTCCAATATTAAATTGAACAGGTCCAGTAAAAGTAACTGACCCTTTTTCCTTATCAAACTCTATTGGTATTGTAGCACCAAACAAACGAACATCTATACATTCCTTTAATATTGTTTCAATAACCTCTTCTTTATTTTTTCCAAAATCTGCTGCCCTTTCTTTGGCATCTTGAACATTACCTTTATCATTTCTTTTTTCACGTACAAAAATTTCTTTACCCTTGAAATTGAACAAATAATCACGAATAGTCCTTTTTAGACGAACATCTGTAACAAAATTGATATTAGTCTCTTCATCAATTCTTGGCTTATTTTGATCTAATGGATCCCCATTAGGGTTATTATCTTTAATATCATATAAAAAAATTAATTCTGAACGGTTCATAAAAACATCTCCTTTATAAATTATTAGTTTTCTAATCTATCTTCATCATCGTTTTTAACCGATAAAATAAAATTTTTATCCATGTTAAAACCTAGTGAAAAGTAAAATGGAATATCATTGTCAGATAATTGACTAAGGTTATTTGATTCTATCAAATATTGACTTACAATTTGATAAATATCATTATAATAGTCTTTCTTATATTCTAGCAGTTTAGCTTGTGTTTCATAAAATAATCTTTGCATATCCTTACGATTTAATTTAAGACTTTTCAATCTAACGATGAATGGTTTGCGATTTTCTTCCCTATATTGAATATTTAATAACTTTTTAGTTAATAATCCTATTAAAAACACTGCTTTCTTATCATTATTATCGAAAAATGGTGTAGCATCATCAAAAAAAGCATTAAATAAATCATTTTTCGAAGAATAATCATTAATCGACCATATATTTTTATTTAATGACATATTGTATTCCTCCTTTCTATATTTAAATAATTGCATAAAATATAAGAAATATAGAAACCCAAATATGCGAAATGTAGCAATACTATAAGTATCTTCATCCTTTACAAATTCTCCTTTTTCAAAATTAATAAATGTCCTTTGGAGATATTGATTGAAGAATTTTATTATAAAATTATAATCAATTCTATTATCACTAATTATTTTATCAATTATATCTAAAAAATAATGATTGTATTTATCTTTAGGAAAAACTCTATTTAACAAGGTAAAGTTTACTGGCATATCCTTAAAAAATTCTAAATGCCTTATAAAATCTAAGCTATGATAGATTTTTTTAAACCTTGAAGGTGATACATCCTCAATATTTAACAAAATATTTAAAGCAGCATTATTTTTTTCAATAAACATTAAATCAAAAGCAACGGAATTTTCTTCATCCTTTATAAAATTAAAAACTCTTTCTTCAGTTTTATCATAATCTTTTGATACTTCCTCTACATCTTTATTATTTAATGTTCGATATTTTCTTAATATGGTAGGTAAATCTTTTATATAAATAGGCTTAGGAATTAAATAATATTTTCTACCATAAAAATAAAATAATAAATGTTCATCTAAATACTTTTTACCTAATTCTAATTTTATAGCACAATCCTTACAAACTGGATAGTTTCTCCATGCTTTTTCATAATTAAAACCACTCGAAATATAACCTGGTTTATCTATTGTATAAAAAGGAAATACATTTACTAATCCAAATATGTCTTTTGATTTATCAGTACATATACTACAAAAGGCATCTGTAGTAGAAACTTCCTTACCATATGTTTCACTATAATGAAAATTCTTTAATGAATCATTCACTAATTTATCTTTGAAAAGTTGAAAATCACCAACATATTTTTTCTCTTGATCTAACAATACAACCGTCAGAAATACTCCTTCCTTTTTATTTATTGTCTTCAATTTCTCACTGATATCGAAAATAATTTTCTCACAATTATCATTAAGAACAGAATAAATTTTTCCAAGTTGATTTATTTCTTCAGGATATTTGTTAGTACCATATGTAATTGCCTCTTGGTAAGATTTTAGTATTTTGTTAACAAAAGTCTTATTTGTATCAGTTAATTTGGCTGTTGGTGTTACATCAGACCCTCTTGATGAACCACTTCTATATAAATATTTAAAAATTTTATCTTCATCATACTGGGTGAGGAAAATACCTTCATAAATAAAATCACCTTCTGTTAATTTAACTGTGATTTCAAGACAATTCTTATAAACACCATTTCCAGATACATCCTCAGTAAAAACATCTAACAAATCCTTTCCGCTTTTTAAAATATCATTATATTGTATATCACCAATATTTTTTATTGCTTCCACCACTATACCTCCTTTAATTGTTATGATTTATCTCTATTATTTACATTAATAAATAAATTATTTATAAAATTAAAATTTTTTT
>JAWLBU010000095.1:0-4879 GCA_041687555.1 Haloplasmataceae bacterium
GACAAAGCCCGCCGAGAGGAGTTCTGGCTTACACAACAATAACGGTCGATTGTTGTCCCCGCAACTATAATATTATTGACATCGATTTTGATTTTTTGGGCCGCCCTGCTTATTATGTCAGTTTAGGCACTAATATTTCCCAGACAAAATTATATTTAGGCGTATACGGTAGTATGAGTGTTACGCAATTAAACCAAGGAACCGTATTTGAAATAATCCCTTAATACTTTAAGTATCAAGGGATTTTGGCTCTATAATATTTAGTGTGGGTAATAACTCACACTATTTAATTTATATTACTTTCATTCAACATTTCAATAATTTCATCCATGGGACTCCTCCGGTTTTGGTGCCCATATTATAACTCTTGTACATAATTTTCCAATAACTTTGGAAAGAACCGATTTGAAGCTTACAAAATATCAAAGAAAAGTGCATATATAAACTAAGGATCACTTTATTAAACTGCGTGATTTATTCAATGTCGGAAACCCTTTATAATTGAAATCTTTAAGTTGTTATTTTAACATTCTAGATATCAACACCATGCTCTAGATAAGAGATTATTCTGGCATTTTTAAAACTTAGATTAATTTAGTTAATGGTAATAATATTTGAAGCATAATCAAACCATCCATCAGCATTTTTATATATTTCTAGTAAATTTGCGGGTACTACTATTTTGAATGAATTAACATTATTAAAAATATTGTCTCCAATTGTTGGTGGGATAGGATTACTAATTTTTATTATTACATTATCATTACAATTTTCAAAGACATTGTTACCTATAGTATTTATTTTACTACCTAAATCAATTCACTCTAGTTTTTCACAATTCATAAACACAAAATTCCCTAATACTTGTGTTGAACTGCAAATTGAAATCCGGTCAAAAAACAAATTATTTTCAGTTTGATTTAAATAATAAAAGCAGTTTAATTTCCTGACGTCACATTTTAAGCAGGTAAAAGTCAATTTATTTTCAGTTTATCATTTAATAAAACCATAATGTTTTGAAACATTATGGTGAAATAAATTAAATGTATTTATGTTTGTTTAGGACACGCAAAGCTTCTGCCACTGTAGCGGCATCCACCGGGTTCATAAATCTTGACAAATGTTCCTTATTCCAATAGTAATCACTATAATAACTGATATCACATCCAACTCCAAAAGCAGGGATACTTATGAACGCACCGTTAATATATTTTCCTACGATAGATAAGAAAGCACTGCGACTTTCTATCTGTATTTCATAATGACTTCCGTAGTTTTGAATTTGTTTAATATGACCATCCCACTGTTCATAGTGAGTTCCGATTTTTTCCCGACAGTGAAAATTTAAATAATTCAAAGGCACACCACCTAACCTAAAGTTAGACTGTTACAGGCAGCCAATATGGTTTCGGCATCAATACTTTGTTTTTTAAGTTGTGTTCCAAGCATTAGGGAATTAGTCATAATAGAATTTATAATGCGTGGAGTCCCCTGACAATAACCGACAATGGCATGGATAGCAGCCTCATCAATAATTGATCTGGCACCTCCGGCAGCTTCAATCCGAGAATAAATATAATCCTTAATTTCTTCTTCAGACAACCCATTATAATTATAATGAACGACTATTCTCTGTCTTAAGGCTTCATGAACAGGTTTATCCAATATACCGTTAAAGTAAGGTAAGCCAATTAAGATAAGCGCAAAATAATCCATGGAATCATAGTCCTGATTCATAAGCATTTTAAAATCACGAAGAATTTTAGTATCAAGATACTGACATTCATCAACAGCCACAAGAAGAGTTTTATGTTTTTCTTTAATAAGATAACGGACCCTATCCTGAACTGCTTTAAACATTTCGGATTTACGACTATTTGGTTCAAGACCAAGTTGAATGCATAACTGTCGATAAAACTCTGTAACACTGACAGTTGAGAGACAGATATAACACATTTCACAAAGATTAGGATTAAGATTATCCGCAAAACAACGGACAGAAAATGTTTTTCCGAAACCGGGAGCCGCTGTAAATAAACCAATTCCTCTGGTGTTTTTCAAGAATGATAGTCTGTTTTGCATTTCCAGGAAATCTTTAGATTTAAAAGCATCTTTAACAGGAACCGATTTATCGAAGGGATTAAAAGTCAGACCATAATACTGCTTATACATTAGCACCGACTCCTTTCATGGAATAATCGATTGAAGGAGTATTATTTCTTTTAGTGCTGGAATTGTCAACCTTATTTGTCGGACGAATCGGGTAACGTTTCCCTTCATAAAGAATATAAGCATTCTTCATATCATCCGGTAAAAAACGGATCTCAACTTTCATCCGAATGAACTGCATCGGCGCATCATAAAGAGTAGAATTAATGGAAATCGTTGAATCATTATTGACTTTTCTAAAAATGCGGTTCATAAAGCACTCATCGAGCCATTCCTGACTTTTAGGTAAACGAATACGGTTAATGTGTCTTGAATAACGTTCCATGGGAGCCTCACCAATATCACGGTTAACTGAAGTATTACGCATTCGAACATAGTCAGTTAAAAGACGATTTAACTGTTCAAGAGATTCTACGCTTGATGGATCAAAGCCATTGAGCCAAGTATCTTTGATAGTGCGGAAAGCTCTTTCCGCCTTCCCTTTACTGGCGCCATCACGAACAGGCGTGTGGATTTCGATAATACCAAGAGAACCTAAAATGAGAGATAATTGTTCATTTGCATAAGGTGAACCATTATCTGTATAGAGTTTACGACAGAGTCCATAACGAGCAACAGCTTCTTTTAAAACAATCTGAAAGTTATAGGCATTATCATTATAGAAAAACTTAGCACCAACAATCATCCGACTGTGGTCATCAACTATTTGAATTAAATAAGTCTTTCGTTTAATCCCGTTCTCAGTAATATAAACACTATGGCAAGTATCAGCCTGATACATATCGCCCGGAAATTCTTCTTCAAAGGCTTTACGATCTTTGATGTTGGGATTTCTGGCGGATTTTAAATCATTTTTTCTGATGAAGCGTTGAACGGTGGAAACAGAAACATCAGACTGTTTGATAAAGCCATCCGAAATAAGCTTTGTGTAAATTAAAGTAGCGTTAATACGGGGGAACTGTTGTTTTAATCTGAATATTTCGGCAATGACAGTATCATTAAGAACACGGGAAGTACCTTTGTCAAAACGTTTCTTTGGCATAAGACCATCCATTCCATCACGTTTATAACGGTTTTCCCACTTCTCAAAAGTATTATAGTTAAAAAATATCTCTTTTCCATCCGGCATTTTCAGTGGTTTTTCAGCTACCCTTTTATAGTAAGCTGTTTTTGTGGGTTCAGTAAAAACACCTTGGATAACGGGAACAATCACCGCAAAGCGTAAATGAGCAATTTTAACTGCTTTACTGTATGATTGGTCATTAAAAGTATCTTTCATTTAAAAATCACCTCAAATGACATCATAACAGATAGTTCGACTGATTAGTATTTCGAGTTTAAGTGAAAATGATTAAATAAAAAAACTGTTAAGTTAAACCGGAGGAGAATGCGCATTTTTAAAATGCGATGCACCTTGCATAAAAGAATACCCTGAGATTAAGAAAAAATCTTTAAGCTGATATAAATAATACTTCTTTAAATAATCAAGAAAATCTACAACAGACATCTCTGCATCTTTTAAAAGACCTAACCAAAGCTTTTTATGTTTTATAAAAAGTTTCTTCCAGGCATAAAGTGTAGAAACGGAAATTTCATATTTATCACAAATCTTTTCTACAGTAAGTGATTTCATAAAATAATCACTTAATACCGTTAAAATAAAAAGAAAACTGTAGGATTGATAAGGGATGATAGATTCAGGAAGAAGAGCATGAGTATGTCCGCAAGATGAACATTTATATCTGAAAATGGTGACTTTATAAATCACAACATGACTATCTTCATAAGATACAAGATATCTCTCATAATCCTCATGTTTTTTCCAATGAGGATGTTTAGTATGGCATATAGGACATTCATAGTCATATATATTAATTTTCGCCATAGACTTAGTAAAAAAAGCCAAAGCAGAAAATTTTTTTAAATTACACTTGAAAAATAGTTCAAAAACTCTTATCATATAAATAGACCTCGAGGTTAAATACTTCGTTGGTTGGGTATGAGAAAGAGCTGAACTTTCTGGGTTATTGGGCTCTTTCTTTTTTTATCAACATAATCTAACTATACAAAAAAGATAAATTATGGTCAATATAAAACAGAATAAAAAAAGCTGTTTTTAACGACTTAATACAATCAGTTATTTTTTTAAAAACAGAAATTAATTTATACTAATTTCTCTTTTTTAAAAGATTATAAAATGCTTCTCAACATTATAGTCGAAGAAGCACTCAATCTAATTAACTATACTAATTTAAAACATGATAAACCATTAGTTTGTAATGTTGGTGTAGTTGGAAATATAATTAAAAAACTCTTAAAAAATGACATTGATGTAGTAGGGACTGATTTTGATGATGAAATTGTAGGAAAAAGGTTATTTGAAAAAGTTGAAATTTTTCATGGAAGTAAAACCATGGAGATGATTAGCAAGAGTGACGTTGCTATTGTAACAGGAATGGCATTAGCAACAAATACTTTAGATGAAATAATTAATGTTTCAAAAAAATCGAATACAAAATTATTAGTTTTTGCTGAAACAGGTGCCAATTTTGGTTCATTTTATGTCGATAATGGAGTCGATAGTGTCGTTTCAGAACCCTATCCCTTTTATATATTTCAAGGAAAAACAAGTATAAATGTCTATAGAAAACAAATTAATTAAACATTTATAAAAGAAAAAAATAAGGAGTAATTTATGAAAACATTTCAT
>JAWLBU010000096.1:0-4844 GCA_041687555.1 Haloplasmataceae bacterium
ACAACATAGTTTAATAATTAAAAAGAGGTGAAAACCGAGTAAATACGCGGTCTCTCACCTCATTATTTTTTATAAACTGTCGAAAATGAGATTATATCACATTTAAACAAAAATCAACATTATTTTTAACTAGACTATCAATATTTATTGACCATAATAAAATTATAATATGTGAATTAATTTATATATATTTTAATGTATTATAAATTAAATAATTATTTAACTTGATAAAACTTTACGTACCAATCAGTAAATCTCTGTAATCCTTCTTCAATAGATGTTTTTGGTTTAAATCCGACTGATTCTTCCAACAATTTTGTGGAAGCATAAGTCGCAGGTACATCTCCAGGTTTAATTGGTTCAAATATTTTATTAAATTCCACCGTTCTTCCCAATGATTTACTTAAGCATTTTTCTAATGTAGTAATAAGTACCATTAGTTTTTCAGGATTGTTATTTCCAATATTATAGACCTTATGATTAGGTGTTTCATTTACTGGAGGTTTTTGTAGTAATCTAACAATTCCTTCCACTATATCATCAACATAAGTAAAATCACGGTACAAATCATGTTCAAAATCTCCGTTATTAAAGATTTTAATTGATTCTCCTTTAAAGTAATTATCTACAAAACTAAAATAAGCCATATCCGGTCTTCCCATTGGTCCATAGACTGTAAAAAATCTTAATCCTGTGGCAGGTATATTATATAAATGACTATATGTGTGTGCCATTAATTCATTGCTTTTCTTAGTAGCAGCATATAATGAAACGGGATGATCGACAAAATCTGTTTCCTCAAATGGTACTTTTTTATTTGAACCGTAAACTGAACTAGATGAAGCATATACTAAATGTTCGACCGGATAGCTCCTACAAGCTTCTAAAATATTATAGAAACCTATTATATTACTATTAATATATACATCTGGATTTTCGATTGAATAACGAACACCGGCTTGAGCAGCCAGATTTACTACATAATTGGGTTTATATTCTTTAAATAAATTATTAATTGCTTCTTTATCAGATATATCACACTTAATAAAAGTAAATTTACTAAAAGGTTTCAATAGATCTAATCTACTATGCTTTAAATTGACATCATAATAATCATTAATGTTGTCAATGCCAATTACCTTACAACCTTTTTCTAACAATTTTTTAGCTAAATAAAAACCAATAAATCCGGCAGCTCCTGTAATTAAATAGATTTTTTCTAGATCATTTTTCATTAAATTGTCCTCCAATATCATAAATTAAAAATACAATAATAAAAGGTGTAGTATAAGTAATATTCTACACCAATTATTACTTTTTGTATTAATATTACTTTTTAATTCTAATCTCTGCTAAATAAATCTCTAGTATAGACCTTATCCTTTACATCCTTTATATCATCGGATAAACGATTAGCTACAATCACATCGGAAATTTCTTTAAATTCAGCTAAATCTCTAATAACTCTTGAATGGAAAAAGTGATCTTCTTTTAAAGCTGGTTCATATACAACTACTTCTATACCTTTAGCCTTTATTCTCTTCATAACACCTTGAACAGATGAATGTCTAAAGTTATCGGAATCAGTTTTCATTGTTAAACGATAAATACCAACAATATTAGGCTTTTTGGACAATATCATATCAGCAATGTGATCTTTTCTAGTTCTGTTAGCTTCAACTATTGCCGACATAATATTTTGTGGCACATCCTTATAATTAGCTAATAACTGTTTAGTATCTTTAGGCAAGCAATAACCACCATAACCAAATGAAGGATTATTATAATGAGAGCCAATTCTTGGGTCAAGGCAAACTCCTTCAATAATTTGCTTACTGTTTAGCCCTCTTATTTCCGCATATGAATCTAATTCATTAAAATATGCTACTCTCATAGCTAAATATGTGTTAGCAAATAACTTAATTGCTTCAGCTTCAGTAGAATCAGTAAATAAAACCGGTACATCCTTCTTAATGGCACCTTCTACCAATAAATCAGCAAATTTCTTAGCTCTTTCAGATTGTTCACCAACAACAATTCGAGATGGATATAAATTATCATATAATGCTTTACCTTCACGTAAAAATTCAGGTGAAAAAATAATTTTATCTGTACCAAACATCTCTCTCATTTCTTTTGTAAACCCTACTGGAACAGTTGATTTAATTATCATAACAGCATTCTTATTAATAGATAAAACATTAGAAATAACTGTTTCAACTGAACTAGTATCAAAGTAATTTTTATCAGGATCATAATTAGTTGGAGTTGATATAATAACAAAGTCAGCATCTTTAAATGCCAAATTGTTATCAGTGGTTGCGACTAAATTTAATTTTTTATGGGCTAGATATTCTTCAATCTCTTTATCAATAATAGGAGATTTTTTATTGTTAATCATATCTACCTTTTCTTTAATTATGTCTAAAGCGATTACCTCATTATGTTGAGCAAGCAATATTGCGTTTGATAACCCAACATAACCCGTTCCGGCTATTGTTATTTTCATTTATTCCTCCTATGATTTGCCATGTTACTTATTAATATTAATTAAATATTTTTGAGCTAGTTCATAACTCTCTAATGTGCCAATATCATAACGATTTCCGCTAAATTTATAAGCATATACATCTTTATGATTTATTAGCCATGGTACAAAATTACCAGGTGCATCTGGATTATTACCTTCATCTAAATATTTTTTTATTAATGGTAAGGTACTACTTTTATAAATATAGAAAGGTGGAACTGCTAAATTAGATTTTGGATTAATAGGTTTTTCTTCAAAAGAAATAACTTTATTATTTTCATCTATCTCAATTACACCAGTTCTTCTTAAGTCATTAATATCTGATAGTTCATGAGTTGTAATACAATCATAATTTATATCTTTGTAATAGTTATAAAATTCTGTAAGTTCAAAATCAAATAAATTATCTCCGGCTAATACTAATATATCTTCATTAATTTTATAATAATCAATAGCATATTGAATATCAGCAATAGCTCCTAAACGATTAGAATTATCAGTTGTACCATCATTTAATACCTTAATAATTTTATTAGTTTTGTATTTTTCTTTCCATTCAGTAAACTGATCATAAAACTTATAATTTGAGACGATAATAATCTCATTAATGGCATCAACTTTTTCAACTTTCTTAAGTATATGTTCTAAAATAGGTTTCCCACCAACTAAAAGTAGTGATTTTGGCTTGTCCTTTGTTAATGGATATAATCTCGTCGCATATCCAGCATTTAACAGAATACACTTCATTAGAAATCCTCCACTATTCTAGCTCCATCATCAATCTTACAAAAATTAACCTTAAATACATCTTTATATTTAGGATGTATTTTAGGATATTCACTATTTATTATTGATGTTATTTCTTCTTTATAATTAGGATTAACAAGTCCAATACAACATCCTCTATATCCGGCACCACTAAACCTAGCTCCATAAACTCCTGGAGCTTGTCTCAGCAAATTATATATTGTAATTAATTCAGGGCAACCACTTTCGTAATTATATATTGAACTTTCTCCTGATTCAAACATTAATCGGCCAAATGTTTTTAAATCTCCATTTTTCCATGCTTCAACGCCTTGAATAACTCTCTTGTTTTCAGAAAAGAAATGCTCAGCACGTCTTTGAAATCGACCAATTAATTTATCCTTATATAGATTATATTTTTCCTCAATAATATCACGCAGTTTAACATCCTTAAAATTACTTACTTTACCCTCTGTTAATTCTTGTAACATCCATGCTGCTACTTTACACTCATCAACTCTATTATTATAATCAGTACCTATTAATGCCTTACTCACTCCGGAATAAACAACGACTACTTCAAATTCTGACATATTAATAGATTTTTCAACTAATTCATATTTATTTGTTTTACAATCCATAAACATTAAATGATTTTTTTTACTTAATATATTTGCAGATTGATCTAGAATTCCATTTTTAAGACCTATAAAATTTGTTTCTACCCAATGACTATATTGAATAAGTTCCTCTTTTGTCGTTTGAATATCATTAACATCACATAAAGCAAGTAAATATGCGGTAATAACGGCTGCAGATGAGCTTAATCCACCTATAGGCAACTTACCACTTATCATTCCATTAATCCCATATTTTAACTTATTGTTCTGTTTTAATGATAATACAGCACCTCTTAAATAATTACCCCAAAATCCTGGAATCATCCTCAGAACATCGTCCACATGGAAGTACTCTTCATCAGGAAAATCAATACTTTGAACCCTAATATAACCATCATCATTTCTAGAATAAACTAAATTAATGCTTGCATCTAAAGCAAGTCCAGTTACTAAACCATGTTGATGATCAACATGAGCACCTAACGGACAAATACGTAATGGGGATTTGACAATATTACATTCAACATTTTTATATATTTCTTTAAACAATGATATTATTTTTTTCATATAACCACCCTATATACATTTATTCTTTTAACTAATTATTATAACATATCGTTGTTATTCTTATAATATTGATATTAAAGATATCTGGAATTACTTTTTTTTAGAAAATATATTAAATATATGTTCTTTAAATATCTGTTCTTAACCATTAATATATCCCTTCAAAGAAACATAATAAAATTAGATCAAAAAAAATATTTCAAATCACTATTTAAAATGGCTATACATTACTTTATATAATTATAAAATAATATTTAATAGTATACATAAAAAATATATACTGATTATTCCGGTTAAAACGACAACCCATATCGGTCAAAACGACAAGCTAAATCGGTACAATCCGACAGGCTGTCTCGGTTTATTCCGACAACTTAAAT
>JAWLBU010000097.1:0-4767 GCA_041687555.1 Haloplasmataceae bacterium
TAAATATTTGGATATTCATGAAATACCGGTGAACGGATTGCAGGAATTACTTGGTTTAGGACCATCCCATTCTCCGGGAAACGGTATATATAAAGATATTAAAGAATTAAGACCCGGTTATTATTTAAGATTAAGCAATAATAAATTATATAATCACAGATATTGGGGTCTTAAATCATCCGAACATCTTGATGATTTTCCTACGACGGTAGAAAAGGTTCGTTTTTTATTAGAAGACAGTATTAAAAGACAATTAGTTTCCGATGTTCCGTTATGTACCTATTTATCAGGCGGGCTTGATTCGACCGCGATTACGTTAATTAGTAAGAAATATAAAGCTGATTTGGAAACCTATAGTATTGATTATTTTCAAAATAAACAATATTTTAATGCCAATGACTTTCAGGTTGCACAGGATAATGATTATATCAAACTTGTTGCGGATATGTATGGAATAAAACATCATTATTGTATTATTGATAATGATCAGCTTGTAGATACTTTAGAAGATGCGGTTAAATTCCGTGATTTGCCGGGAATGGCGGATATTGATTCATCATTATATTGGTTTAGTAAAGAGATAAAACATCATTTTACCGTTGCTTTATCAGGTGAATGTGCCGATGAGATCTTTGGAGGTTATCCATGGTTTTATAAGACATTTAAAGACGGAAACTTTCCATGGCTATCGAATCTGGCTAAACGAAATTTATTATTAAATGATAAGTATCAAAAACTACTTACAGTACAGGATTATGTACAAAATAAATATAAGGAAGCATTGCGCGAGGTTCCGTTAAACGGTGATGAAACACTTGAGGAAATAAAATACAAACGTCTAAGCTACTTAAATATGATTTATTTTATGACAACATTATTAGATCGAAAAGATCGGATGACGATGGGAGCAAGTTTAGAGGTCAGAGTACCGTTTGCCGATCATCGCTTAATTGAATATTTATACAATATTCCTTGGGAAATGAAATTTCATCAGAATCAAGAAAAAGGTTTGTTAAGAGAAGCCGTCAAGGATATTGTGCCAAAAGAAATTTTGTATCGTAAGAAAAATCCATATCCGAAAACCTTTCATCCTCATTATGAAGAATTGGTCAAGGATAAATTAATGAATAGTTTAAAAAATAAGGAATCAATTCTTTATGAATTGTTTAATAAAAAGGCATTAAATGATTTATTAAATAATGATCATCGTTTCTTTGAAATACCTTGGTTTGGTCAACTAATGACAAAACCGCAATTTATTGCCTATTTATACCAATTTGATTATTGGTTTAATGAATATAATTTGAATATAGTCTAAAAATAATATGTGAAAATCATATTATTTTGGTGATGGGCATGGAAATATTTGTTTATTATTTAATTTTATCCTTATGCTTATACATATTAATATTTTTCTTTCCCTGGTACATAACCTTTTATACTGAAGGAAAATTAAAATGCTACTTGATAATGTTCGGTTTTATTCGTGTCCCGATAAATGTCACGCGGATTTTTAATGCCTTTACGATGCGGAAAACCAGGAATGATAAAGATAAAGATGTTAATTTTATGGAGATATTAGAAAATTATAAAAAAATGATCAGTATTCGTCCGATTTATCATGATCTGTTTAAAAAGGCTACTGTTAAACATTTATATTGGTATTCAGCCATACCGATGGAAAACCCTTTATTTGGTGTTTCCTTGTTGCCAATTTTTACTACGGCCCAACAGGTTCTTATTGATAATTTATACGAGCACTTCAGAAAAGTTAAGGATGTTGATGTTGACACAAAGTTTAATTATCTTGATGATGACGTATTTATTTATTTTGATTGTATAATAAGAATAAATCTTGCAAAAATTATAAGTGTTAGTATTAAATACATAACAAAGATTCCATTATTATTGAAACGAACAGAATAATATAAGAGGTGACTAAAATGGAACATCCTATTCATAGCTTTATGAAAATCTCAATGGAAAATATTAAAGACATGGTTGATGTGGACACGATAGTTGGTCAACCGGTTGATACCAAAGATGGAACAACCATTATTCCCATCTCTAAAGTAAAATTTGGTTTTGCATCAGGGGGAACTGAACAGAAGATGGATAAAGCCCAAGAAAATCAGCAAGGTCCATTCGGCGGCGGGAGTGGCGGAACGGTCTCCATCACACCGATAGCTTTCCTAGTTGTCGGGCATGATAATGAAATTAAAGTGCTATCACTGGAAAATCAAACTCATATTTATGAAAAACTGATTGATTTTGTTCCCGAATTATTAGCTAAAGTTAAATTAGTCAGTCCAAAAGTGATGAATGGGTTTGGTAAAAATAAACAAGTAGAATAAGCTGAAAACATTTCAGCTTTTTTTATTTGTGAAAATAATGACAAAATAAGTTAAATGGTGTAAAATTTAGTTTGGAATGGTGATTTTATGATAAATATCAATCATGAAAAGGTTGAAAGATTCTATGATTATTTGGATGAGGCTTCACTTATCATCTATAACCGGATGAAACTAGACTATTTAGATTGTTTTTTATACGCCGTTGATTATATTTTGGTCAATGAAAAACGCTTAAATAAATTGGAACAGCCAGTTATGGATGAGTTAGGAAACGCTTATAAAAAAATCGCCGATGAATCTTTTAATAAGGAAGAAATTCGGAAAGCTTTTCAACTATTATTATTGAAAACATTTAAGCATTTACAATTTAATATGAGTGATATAACTCCTGATTCAATTGGGTTATTGTTTGCTTATTTTACCGATTTATTTTTTAAAGCCGGAAGTAAAATTAATGTATTAGATGCAACTGTTGGTTGTGGTAATTTATTATTCTCAATGATAAATAATAGTAATAGAGACTTTGATAAAATATATGGGATTGACATAAATTCACCGTATATCGATATAGCATATCATCTGGCGGATTTATTAGAATATGAAGTTGAGTTTTTTAATCAGAATAATCTTGATATGATGTTGGTATCACCTTCGGATTTAATTATCTGTGATTTGCCCGTTGATGAAGAAAAAGACATAAATAAGCTTGAAATAGTTACCGCAAAAAATAATGTTAAGTATAAACCGTACTTAATGATTGATAATTTTATGAAATATGGCAAAGACGGATGTTACTTCATATATTTAATCCCAAACGATTTTTTTGTTCATACATATAATGAATTGATGAAGGATATTATTTTAAAAAATACATATATACAGGCAATAATAGAATTACCAAAGGATATGTTTACTGATGCTAAATATCAAAAAAGTATACTCATATTGAGAAAAAAAGGAGAAAAGGTAAAAATCAACAAAGAAATATTGATGCTTTCATTTCCTAGTTTTAAAGAAACTGAGAAGGTTAAAACATCAATAGATAAGATTAATCAATGGTTCAGTCACAGTACAAAAGCATAGTTGGAGGTTTGATCATGAAAATATTAGCAGTAAATGCCGGAAGCTCTTCCTTAAAATTTCAGTTATTGGAAATGCCTGAAGAAAAAGTGATTACTTCGGGTATAATAGAAAGAATTGGGTTTAATGATTCGATTTTTACGATTAAGGTAAACGGTGACAAGGAAAGTATAACCAGACCAATAGAAAATCATTCTGTTGCGGTACAAATTGTTTTGGATGCCCTAATTGATAAAGCTATTGTTAAATCATATGAGGAAATAAGCGGAGTGGGTCATAGAGTTGTTCACGGCGGTGAAAGGTTTAAAGATTCAGCCCTTATCACGGACGAGGTTATATCAGCTATAGAGGATTTACAGGATTTGGCACCCCTTCATAACCCGGCTAATCTGACGGGTATTAGAGCATTCAGAGAGGTTTTGCCCAATGTAAAACAGGCTGTGGTGTTTGATACGGCATTTCATCAGACAATGCCTATCGAGTCCTATTTATATCCCGCACCATTGGAGTGGTATACAAAATACCGCATCAGACGTTATGGTTTTCACGGTATGAGTCATAAATATGTTTCTGAAAGAGCAATTAAACTGTTGGGAACAAAAGAAAGTAAGATTATAACTGTTCATTTAGGTAATGGCGGATCAATTACCGCGGTCAAAAACGGTAAATCAATCGACACATCAATGGGATTTACTCCTCTAGCGGGAGTTATGATGGGCACACGTTCCGGTGATATCGATCCTTCCATAATCCCTTATATGATTGAAAAAGAAGGCTTATCGGTTGAAGAAGTGCTCGAAGAATTAAACAACGAATCAGGTTTAAAAGGTGTGTCCTTAAGATCATCGGATATGCGCGATATTGTTAAAGGCGTATTAGAATTAGATAAACATTGTATGCTGGCTTTAAAACTGTATGCTAAAAGGGTTTGTGATTATATTGGTTCTTATTATATATTATTAGGCGGATGTGATGCCATTGTCTTTACGGCAGGAATCGGTGAAAATAGCCAGGTAGCCCGTAAAGCAATCATTGATCGTTTATATGCATTAGGTATTACTTTAGATGATGAGAAAAACAAAGTTATGGGAGAGGAATGTTTAATTTCGACACCAGAATCTAAAATCAAGGTTTTTGTCATTCCTACTAACGAGGAAGTTGTAATTGCCCGGGATACATTAAGATTAATAAATGAATAAAAAGGATAAATGTCTATGCGACATTTATCCTTTTTAAGTTCTTTGTCAAATGGTGTTGGTAAATAAATTTCCAATATCCTGACTTAATAGGTTTAAGCAGAAATGCTTAGACCTTTTTGCTTATTAATTAATAA
>JAWLBU010000098.1:0-4739 GCA_041687555.1 Haloplasmataceae bacterium
ACGATGGACACCCTTGCATTCGGCTAATAGTTGGCACGGTTAACCCCTATAGTGAACTTTCATCACCTAGTTGATATACATGCCCGGCGCACATAAAAAGTGATAAATCTGGAATTGATTTATCACTTTTCGTATATATTAACTTCCCTCTCCCACTACATTGTATGAATAATATTATTAATTATGATAATTTATTTAGCTTCATACCAATTATGACCATAATTAACATCGACTTTTAGCGGTACTTTTAGTTCAACCGCATTCTCCATTTCTTCCTTAACAATTTTTTTCATGATTTCTAACTCATCGGCTTTTACATCAAATATCAATTCATCATGGACCTGGACCAATAATTTTGAACTTAAATTTTCTGCTTCAAGACGATTAAAGACATTAATCATCGCAATTTTAATGATATCGGCGGCACTTCCCTGTATCGGAGCATTCATCGCCGTACGTTCCCCAAACATTCTTTCATTATAATTCTTACTGGTTAATTCAGGAATATATCGGCGTCTGTGAAAAATAGTTTCCACATACCCATGTAATTTCGCTTCATGAACAATTTTTTCCATAAATTCTTTTATTCCCGGATAGGTATTTAAGTATTTATCAATAAACATTTGTGCTTCTTTCGGTGCGATTCCAAGGTTTTCTGATAAACCAAAGGCGCTTATACCATAAATTATCCCGAAATTAACGGCTTTAGCCTGTCTTCTCATAAGCGAAGTAACATCTTCCTTAGCCACACCAAATACATCCATCGCTGTTTTGGTATGAATATCAAGGTTCTGCACAAAGGCTTCGATTAGATTTTCTGCCTCCGAAATATGCGCTAGAACACGCAATTCAATCTGTGAATAATCGGCTGATAATATATAATCATTTGGGTTTGCCGGTACAAAACACTTCCTTATTTGTCGACCTTCCTCATAACGGATAGGTATGTTCTGAATATTCGGTTCCGTTGATGATAAACGTCCGGTAGCCGTCAAAGCCTGATTAAAAATCGTATGTACCTTTCCATCATCATATATGAGAGGAATTAACCCCACGACATAAGTGTTTAATAATTTAGTCATCGTGCGATATTCCATGATCTTTTCAATAATCGGATGTCTGTCAATTAACTTTTCCAATACATCGACATTTGTGGAATAGCCGGTTTTTGTTTTTTTCTGAACCGGTAACTTTAAATCATCAAATAGCACTTCACCGAGTTGTTTCGGTGATGCTATATTAAAGGTTTTATTAGCCAATCGATAAATTTCCTCTTCTAGCTTTTCTATACGTTCATTTAACACATCGCCTATTTCATCCAGTGATTTACGGTCAATCTTGATTCCCTTATATTCCATATCGGCCAAAACCATTGAAAGCGGTAATTCTAACTCATTATACAACATTAACTGTTGATTTTCTTTTAATTTATTTAAAACGATCGGTTTCAATTCGTATACCGTAATTGCCTTTTTGATGGCATGCTGCGCGACTACGTCCATCTCAGGTTTACTATATTTTGTATTTTTCCCATAAATATCATCATCGTAACTGACATCATTATAATTAAAATAAGATGCGATAACGCGTAAATCCTCCTTAGATATTGCCGGATTGACAATATAAGCAGCCGTCAGCAAATCAAAGGTCACGCCGTTTAAATCAAAACCATGCCATTTTAAGGCTACCTTAGCCTTTTTATAATCAAAGGTACTCTTTTTAATCGTCGGATCTTTTAAAAAGATATCAACACTCAATGTTTTTTCCATTATTGTAAAAGGTATATAAAAACGTCCCTTTTCATTTACGATGGCAAGCCCCAATATTTCACTTTTGTGATAATTTAACCCGAAAGTTTCAATAATAATAAAGGAATCATTAAGAAGAATGGAATCAAGAATCGTAGTATCAGTCACAATTGTATATTCAAGCTCCGTTACTTCTTTTACTACCTTAGTCGCATTAATCTTCTTAATTAACGAATGAAAATCAACCGACTGGAAAAAATCAATCAGTTTATTAGCATCATAACCATTATATTGCGTATTTTCCAAGGTGATTGTGATAGGTGTGTTTTTGTTGATAGTTGCCAGTCTCTTACTTAATAAGGCTAATTCCTTATTGTTAATGACCTTTTCCTTTAATTTACCGGTCAATTTATCAGCATTATTTAATAAATTTTCTACGGAATCATATTCTTCCAGTAATTTAATCGCCGTTTTTTGACCAACTCCCGGTATTCCGGGAATATTATCCGAAGCATCACCCATGAGACCCTTTAAATCGGTAATTTGTCTTGGAGTTAAACCGTAAACCTCTTTTAAGTGTTCAAGCGTAAATTCTTCAAGCTCCGTTAAACCTTTTAAAGTCAAGTTAACATGTGTCTTGTTTGTGACAAGCTGAAGTAAATCCCTATCGCTAGTTATGATTTCGATTTCATCAAAATCACTGGATTGCGCCTTGGCAGCCAGTGTGCCGATTATATCATCAGCCTCATATAATTCAAGTTCATAACGATTTACGTTAAGCACATCCAAAAATTGTTTGGCAATTGGGATTTGTTCAAGTAATTCGGTAGGAACAGGTTTTCTCCCACCTTTATATTCCTGATAATCTTTATGACGAAAAGTTGTCTTTCCTGCATCAAAGGCCACTAATATATGACTAAATTGAAAATTATCCAAGATATGCATCATCATACTTGAAAAAGCATAAAGAGCGTTTGTGGGTAATCCTTTAGAGCTTTTCATAATCGAACCGCTGTATGCCGTCGCAAAATAAGCTCTGAATAATAAACTATTACCGTCAACCAAAATTAGTTTTTTCATGTTATCACTCCTTTTTCCACAATTATTATTTTACCATATTTTGCTAATCAATTATAGAAGGATTTGAGGAAATATGAAACGGTTTAGTAAACACCTTATCATTATAATATTTGCATCTGTTTCAATCCTTATGAAAAGTATGATAGTTAATCATGACGAACAGATAATCATTAGACCGGTAAATTACACAGAATATGAAATATTAGGTTATAGTATGGATGATCTTAAGTTACTTAAATCTTTATATAGTGATGATGAGCTTAAGCAAATAATTGAACATAAAATCTATAAAAATGATTTATTCAGTTATCAGACAATTAAAACTTTTAATTTTAAAGACATCGCTAAATATGAACATATCCGCAAAAAAGACAAAGTATCACACCTTGCCGCAATTAATCTAATTAATCATCCTTATGTAATGAGTAATTTTTATGATAATATCAGAGAAGCACTAAATATCGATTCCCATTTAGTTTTAGTGAATAAAAACTATGCTTTGAGTAAGGATTATGTCCCGGAAAATCTTGTTTATGCCGAGGATATCAGACAACTAATCGATGACAAAAGCCGTTATTATCTTCAAGAGGAAGCATATTACGCACTAAAGGAATTATTTACTGATGCATTAAAACATGAATTAATCTTATATTTATCAAACGGCTACCGCTCTTATGATCGACAAGAAAGAATATACAATCAGTATCTGCTTGACTTCGGTAATGCCGAACTTTTCAGCGCAAGACCCGGTCACAGTGAACACCAGACCGGTCTGGCAGTCGATATAACATGCAGGGCAGTTGATTTTCAATTAACCGAAAAATTTGCGGAAACAAAGGAAGGAATATATTTAAAATATAATGCCCATCTCTACGGTTTTATCGAACGCTACCCCAAGGATAAAGAAAATATCACGGGGTACATGTACGAACCCTGGCATTTACGTTATGTGGGAAAAGAAGTTGCAAGCATAATCGATCAAAATAAACTAACTTTAGAGGAATATTTAATCAAATATACGGAAATGCCCGCTTGAGATTTATTCAAATATCAGAAACAATTACCATTAATAAACATAAGGAGGGCAAAAAGTATACAAAAGAGGATAGGGAAAAGACACTGGAGTCTTTAACACATTTTTTTAAATCCGTAGAAAAAATCAGAGCAAGAGTATTGCTGGGATCGGGTACAATCGGTTTTACCGATGATTTTTATGATTTGGATTTTATGTTGGGAGTAGAATCTAGTTCAGATTGTACGATAGTAAAAGACCTAATTTTAAATAAACTACAAGAAATGGGCTATGATTTTGGCAAAATAATTGAATTTAGGAAAGAAAGATATTTTATCGTCGCAATTCTCAATAATTTTTTAGAACTAGATATATCCGTTGTACCTCAGGATGAGTTTGTGGCTAGAAGCAATCAGTGGAAGATATTATTTGATAAAGATGATAAAGCTATTACCTTCATGACAAATCATTGGAAGAGTCAAAAAATAAGCACACCGTTAGAAGTTATCAATGATCAGAATTTAATAGTTGAAACAACTTATTTAATTAGAAGAAGTCTTATTGAACTTGCAAGAAATAATCCCATATATTCTCAAATCTGGTTTCCGAAATCAGAGAAAATATTCTTTTTATTGAATGTTTGTTGGAAAATAAAAAAGTGCATCAATTTAAAAATTATGCCACTTTAAATCAAGACTTTAAAGATAAAATCACAACTACTTATATCGGAAAACTAAGTAAAGAGGAAATTCTTGATAAGATTAAACATTCAAAGGATTTATTTTTTGATTTAATCCAATTCATCACCAAAGAAAAAGAATATCTCAAATATAAAGATATTCTAGATAAATACATAATAGAATTATTAAATTGATAAAATGAATAGTTATTTTTATAAA
>JAWLBU010000099.1:0-4734 GCA_041687555.1 Haloplasmataceae bacterium
AAAAGTCAATGGTGTGAAAAGAAAAAACTAAATATTCATCAATTATATTATTGGTTTAGAAGATTAAGTAAAAATCACGATAAACAATTACAAGAAATAAAGTAGCTTCCCATTGAAGTAAATAATAAATTGAGTGAAATAGTTACTGATAATACTATTTCAATTAGGATTGGTAAATGTAATGTAGAAGTAAAACCTAATTTTAATCAAGAACAGTTATCTCAAATCATAAAGGTGTTGAATTCGATATGTTAAATATTCATAAAGTAAGTGGAGTATATTTGGCTTGTGGTGTAACTGATTTAAGAAAATCGGTAGATGGTTTAAGTGTGATAGTGCAACAACAATTTAATTTAGATCTGTTTTCAAATTGTTTATTTGTTTTCTGTAATCAAAATCGAGATAAACTGAAGATATTACATTGGGAGTACAATGGATTTTGGTTATATTATCGTCGTTTAGAACGTGGTAAGTTTAAATGGCCAAATGATCAAAGTGAAGCCATAAAAATTGATATTAAGGAGTTTAGTTTCCTATTAGATGGTTATGAAATAAGACGAGGAAAAGTGTTTAAAGAAGTGAAACAAAGAGCTGTAATTTAGTGAAGAAAAGCCGCATAAACCCTTGATATTACTGGACTTTCGGACTAAAATGTGGTATAATTTTAATAAAGAAATCAATAAAAAAGAGTGTAAAAAACGATGAATAATATTAAACTAGAAGACTTAACAAAAGACCAATTAATTGAATATATAAATGGATTAAGTTTAGAATTAGAAGGAGCTAAATTAATAATCCAACGTTACGAAGAACAATTTCGTTTATATCAACATCAAAAGTATGGTTCTAAAAAAGAAACTATTAATCCAAGTCAATTAAGTTTATTTAATGAAACGGAAAGAGAATCGGATTTATCAATTGAAGAACCAGAATTAGTTGAAAAAAATGAAGTAGAAACAAAAACAACTAAAAAACCACGCAAAGAAAAAAGGTGATGTTTTATATACAGGATTACCCATAGAAAGAATCGAACATCATTTAGATAATATGACATGTGAACAATGCGGAGGAGACTTACATGTAATTAGACAGGAGACAAAGAAATATATTAAGATTATTCCTGCGAAAGCTGTCGTTATTGAAGAAGTGTCAGATGTTTGTGCATGTCGTCATTGTGAACAACATGAAATAACCACTCCAATCATAGAAGCGAAAACACCAAAACGTGCAATACCTGGAAGTATTGCTTCTTCATCGTTGATTGCGTATGTAATGGAACAAAAGTATGTAAATAGTATGCCACTTTACAGACAAGAACAACAATTTAAAAGATGGGGAATTGATTTATCACGTCAGAATTTAGCTAATTGGATGATTAAAGGATCTGAATTGTTTGAGCCTTTTTATAAACGCATGCATGAAACTTTACTTCAACAAGATATAGTTTTAGCCGATGAAACCACACTTCAGGTTTTAAAAGAACCTGGTAAGGCGCCTTCATCTAAATCCTATGTGTGGCTATATCGAACAGGTAAATATAGTACACCTATTGTTTTATATGAGTATCAGCCATCTAGAGAAAAAAAACATCCTGAGAATTTTTTAAAGAATTATAAGGGATATTTACTAACTGATGGATATCAAGGATATGATAATGTTCCAGATGTGATACTTTGTGGCTGCTGGGCTCATGCTAGACGCAGATTTTATGAGGCTATAGTAGCCCAACCAAAGAATAAAAATAAGGAATCTTTGACCAACGCAGAACAAGGATTTTCCTTTATTTCTCAACTTTATGAGGTTGAAGATAATATTAAGGATCTAACACCTGAAGAAAGATATAAGATTAGATTGGAACGCAGCCAACCAATACTGGATGCTTTTTCAGTGTGGCTAAATAAAAAATCATTAGAAGTAATCCCTAAAAGCAAAACAGGTATAGCCATAACCTATAGTTTAAACCAATGGAAAAAATTAAATAATTTCTTATTGGATGGTCGACTTGAAATAGATAACAATCGCAGCGAACGTAGTATAAAAAGCGTAGTAATCGGACGAAAGAATTTCTTGTTTTCAAACACACCAAAAGGAGCAAAGGCTAGTGCGATAATATACAGTATAGTAGAAACGGCTAAAGGAAATAATTTAAACCCTTTCAAATATTTAGAATATTTACTAGATAAGCTACCAAATATAGAATTAAGTAACACAGATAAAATTGATGCATTATTACCTTGGAATATTAAATTACCTGAATAATAATTATTCTCTCTTACTGAAATAAGTAGGAGAGTTTTTTTATTATGTAAATGTGTATCGTATTTGTGCTTACCTTAAAACCGAGAGGGTAAAATAAATCTATTTACAGAAATAATATTTCAGGTTTTAACATAATTGAGGATTTTAACTTTTTTAAAAATATATCTATTTCATTAGAAGTGCATAATTTAGATTCCAACAGAATATATAATGAAATGGAAAATAATTATCAAATTAAACAACTTGAAAGCAGAAAAATCTTTGAAATTACAGGCTAGGGTCGTTATTAAAAAACCGAAAATAATTTTTGCAGATGAACCTACAATTAATTCAGATGCTAAAACATTTATAACTATTTTCGACAAAACAAACGAAAAAAAGGTTTTAAATGAAAATTATGAATTTTACAGATATATTCATATTATAAACTTTACAAACCTAAATATAGTTCGAAACAGATAAGAGAACAAACTAAAGCCCTATGAGTACTTAAAGTACTTAATAGACAAATTCCAATTTTAGATAAAACAGACAATGTTGATCAACTGCTCCCTTGGTCTGAGTCAATACCTAAGGATATAAAATTATTGTTATAACTCCCTTTATCCTTGTTTAAGGAAACGGTTTTTTTTGTATATACGTTAAGGACTTGTTGCTTACCTAAATGGGGTTTTTTTAAACAACGTACCGCCAGTTGAACTGAGGTTATGATTATATTATATTATTTTTCTTTCATCATTTAGTAATATGTTTTCATAGGCTCTTTGGATTCATTAATAAATATAAATCATGAAAAAATTGTGGTTTTTTTGGACACAGATTTAGTACTTTTTATAAATTTCTTATAAAGTATTTACATAGTAGAAAAAAATGATATACTATTACTAAATTTGTTGGAGCATTAATATATAAAAAAATGGATGAGGAATATGATATGATTAAAAATCCATTTCTTTATTATTTACTTTTACTATTGTAATCTTACTTATAAATAACATTAAACCTTATGCAGTAGAACCAATGGGTATTATAATGCCTTGTGACGATTTAAAAGTGTCATCAAAAACATATATAAATGATATGGAACCGAATGGTAATTATTCATTAAAGATAGTTACAACGACTAAAACATTAATAAGTGGGGATATAGAACCATATTGTGTTTACAATGAAACTATTTCTATTGATATTGATAATTATTATACCGACAAAATAATTCAGTTTGACTATGATAGTAGTTTACCAGCACCTAGTGTTAGAATTACTTTATTAGATAATGATAAACTGATTATTTCTCGAAAATTTCCATATTCTGGGGTCTATAAAATCCATAGAGATTTATCTTCCTATGATGGAGTAATAAAAAATCATTGGAATAGAAATGCATATTTAAATAATTATCCAAGTACTGAAAAGGCTTTTTTAAGTTCAAAAGCACCTTCTTCTATCGGTAAGTATCAAACAGTATATACTCATGGAGATCATTATAGCCAAAGAGATAATATAAAAGATTGGTTAAATGAGGATAAATCAGATTGGGAACTGTATTATGATTATCAAACATACTTTCATCAATTAGGTAAAAGTATTAAACCATATGATCCATATTTTAATAATAAATATGTAAACACAACAACAGGAGAGGAAGTAGTTTATAATTCATTAACAGGTCAAAAAATAACAGATTCATTAAATATGGGAACATATAATTACAGTAATGATACTACCTAGCATTATATTTATGATGTTTATCCATACTTAATATGAGGAAATAATTTAGATGATATGTTAAATGTTTCAGTTAAAGAAAGATTTATATGGGATAAAAATAGTGTGGATTCCATCAACTTGGAAAATCTTACATTTTTTAGTATGAAATATGAACAAAAAGATTCAACCTATAGAAAATATATAGGTTCTGATTTATTATCAAAACCAGCTCCTAGTGGTATTGATTATGATGCTATTCAGCAAGTTTTAAATGGCTGAAAATAAAATTTAAGAGGGGATAAATTTGAATAAGTTAATTAGGAATTTAAAATATTCATTTATATTTAGTCTAATCGTAATAATTCTAACATATGTGATTTTTTCAATAGTAGATAATATTCCAGGAGTCAATTTAGAAGCAGTTACCATACTTTCAGTCACAAATGTAACACCACTAATATTTTTAATTCGATCTTTTATCCTTGGATTTTCTTTAATAAAAAAGGATAAAAGCAATAAAAAGGAATATATAATCAGTATTTTAATTAATGTTATTGGTTACATAGGAATAGTTTTATTAACATTAGTTTCTATATATATTTATATTTTCTGGTTTATTTTAGATGGAAAACTTCATTAATATGTAAATATTAAAATTAATATGGCTCTTTCCAGGGTTAGTTGAAATTGTTGTAAAATTCAAGCCGAAGAACTTTAGTTTTTAATGTTTCAAAACTACTTCGGCCATACATTATTCTTTTAACT
>JAWLBU010000100.1:0-4661 GCA_041687555.1 Haloplasmataceae bacterium
TTTTATTATTAGCATGTAATCACTTCTTTACTTTTGCGTTATATAAATTAACATATAAATCTTCATATTGCTTAATGATGTTTTTAATATCAAATTTACTTATATCTTCATAAGCATTTTTAATCATTTCTTGTACATCATTTTCATTATTTATGGCGTATTCGATCATTTCTTTTAACTCATCACTATTTTCTTTATTGACCAATAAGCCATTATGTTTATGTGTGATAATTTCAGGGATACCACCAACTCGGGTAGCAATAACTAATACCTTTGAAGCCATGGCTTCAACTATGACATTGCCAAATCCTTCCTCAATTGATGGAAGAACAAATAAATCACTTATTTGGTATATTTCATCTATGTCATTACGGCTACCTGTAAAAATCACATTATTTTGTAGCCCTAATGCTGAACAAAGATTTTTAATAGTATCTAGTTCATTACCCTCTCCAACTAATAATAATTTCAAGTTTCTGTTAGTTGAATCGAGATTAGAAAAGGCTTCAATTAAATATTTATGACCTTTTCTCCTGTCAAACCTAGCTACACATGTAATAACATAATCATTAGCGTGTAATCCCAATGATAATCTTTTAGCATTTCTATTAATATGTGTATTTTTAAATCTATCTAAATTAATACCGTTATAAATAACTTTATATTTTTCTTCAGGTAAGTTTGTATACTTAAGTGCGGAAAGTTTAGATTCCCTAGAATTTGTGATAATTATATCGGTTTTTTTACTAAAAGTTTTTTCCAATAATACAGCTATTTTAGATGGTTGAAATAGTGATTCCTCCGTTGAAATAATAACTTTTGTTTTAGCAATCATTGCGGCCAATCTTCCCCACAATTTACCGGTGCTTACAAATGTATGAACTATATCGACCTTTTCTTTTTTTAGAAAATTACTGATTCTTCTAAGAACAAAAATATCAAATTTGTTTTTCTTATGACATATATAAGTTTTTATTGACAAATCATCTAATTCCTGTTTAAGTACTCCACCTTCACTTACACAGCAAACTATGGGTTCAAATTGATCCTTATCTAAATATTTAGCTAAATCAACAACTTTTCTTTCACTACCACCTATATGAAGGCTAGGTATTATATACATAACCTTTATTTTATCCATATTATCAATCCTATTTCAAATTCTCTTGATACCAATCTATTGTTAATTTTATACCATCATAAAATGAATATTGAGGATTATAATTTAAAATTTTCTTTGCCTTAGTAATATCGGCATTTGAATGTTTAATATCACCGGCTCTAGTTGGACCATATATAGGTTCAATATCAGAATGCATTAATTCCTTAATGGTTTCATATAACTCATTAACGGTTACTTGTCCACCATAAGCAATGTTAAACACTTCACCATCTGCTTCATTACCTGCTAGACATGATTTTAGATTAGCCTCAATGACATTATCAATATAGGTAAAATCACGACTTTGGGTACCATCACCATGTATTATAGGTGCTTCCTTATTTAATAATTTCTTGACGAAATTAGGAATTACCGCAGCATACACTGAATTAGGGTCCTGTTTACGTCCGAAGACATTGAAATACCTTAAGCCAACTGTTGGTAACCCGTAGAGCTCATAAAAATTACGTGCATATAATTCTACAACCTTTTTAGTGATAGAGTATGGTGACAGTGGTTTACCTACACGCTCTTCAACTTTAGGTAGATTTGGTTCATCACCATAAACTGAAGATGAAGAAGCATAGACAAATTTCTTAACTTTATTATCACGACTGGCTATCATCATGTTTAACGTACCAGATACATTTACTTCATTTGACGTTTTAGGGTCTTTAATTGACCGTGGTACTGAGCCCAAAGCTGCCTGATGAATGACATAATCAACATCGGAAGTTGCCTTTTGACAATCCTCAAGGTTTCTAATGTCACCTATTATCAGTTCTAAATTAGGATTTTTTAATAAACCATATAGATTTTCCAGTTTACCTGTTGAAAAATTGTCCAGTACTCTAACTTTATATCCTTTATTAAGCAAATATTCAGTAATATTAGAGCCAATAAATCCTGCTCCGCCGGTTATTAAAAACTTTGTATCCTTATGAAAATTGTCCATGCGAAATCCTCCTACAAGCGCCATAAGTCAAAGTATTCTTTTGCTTCTTCTTTATTGATGATTGATTTAACATCAATCAATATTTTCTTATTTAAACTATCCTTATATAATTTCTTAAAATCACTAAGAGGCATTTCCCGATATTCTTTATGGGCTACTGCCAACACTATGGCGTCAACATTTTTAATATTTTCTATTTTTTCTAAATTTACTTTATATTCTCGATAAGCTTCATCACTGTTTGCATGAGGATCAACAACAACAACATTGACACCATATTCTTTTAACTCATTAATTATATCCTCAACTTTAGAATTTCGTAAATCAGGACAGTCTTCTTTAAAGGTTAAGCCCATAATTAATACTTTCGAATCTTTTATTTGTATTCCCTGGGAAATCATTTTCTTAACAGTTTTCTCAGCAATAAGTTTTCCCATGCCATCATTTAATCTTCTACCGGCTAATATTATTTGCGGATGATATCCTAAGGTTTGAGCTTTATAAGTTAAATAATATGGATCCACACCAATGCAATGTCCACCAACTAAGCCAGGTGTAAATTTCAAGAAGTTCCATTTCGTACCAGCAGCTTCTAAAACTTCTTTAGTATCAATTCCCATTAAATCAAAGATAATCGACAGTTCATTCATAAAAGCAATATTAATATCTCTTTGCGTATTTTCAATAACTTTAGCCGCTTCAGCTACTTTGATACTGGAAGCTTTATATACGCCCGCATCGATAACAATACTATAGACTTCAGCAATATATTCCAAACTTTCTTTATCACAACCGGAAACAACTTTAGTGATTGTTTCTAATCTGTGAACAGGGTCTCCCGGATTTATACGTTCAGGTGAATATCCTATTTTAAAATCTGTTACACTTTTAAGACCGCTTAGTTTTTCAATTATAGGCAAGCATATATCTTCTGTCACACCAGGATAAACAGTTGATTCAAAGACGACATAATCTCCCTTTTTAATATGTCTTCCAACAGTCTCACTAGCTGAAACTACTGGTTTTAAATCAGGCATTTTATCTTTTAGTACCGGAGTAGGAACAGCTACAATATAGAAATTAGCTTTATCTAAATCATTTTCATCACTGGTAAATAATATATTTTTTACTTTGCTGATTCTATCATTTCCTACTTCTTTAGTAGGGTCGATTCCCTGTTTATATAAATTTATTTTTTCTGAATTCAAATCAAAACCAATAACGTTTACACCTCTTTCAGCAAACGTTACCGCAATTGGCATACCTACATAGCCTAAACCTATTAAAGCAATTGTTAATTTATTATCCATATTTCCACCTCTAAAAATATTTATTATATATATTTTTCATTTCTTCTAAAACTTTATTTAATGAATATTCTTGAACCATTTTATATGAATTTTCACCAAATTTAGTTAACAAATCCTTATTATTAATTAAATACATCAGTTTTTCCGTAAAATCTTTTTCATCATTCAGTTTAAAAACATAACCGTTATAATCGTTTTTAACAAGATCATGATTCCCACGCACATCAGATACTAACATTGGTTTACCTACGGCAAGAGCTTCTAGTAAATTTCTCGGTAACCCTTCGCGAGTACTTGATGAAACTATTAAATCACTCAAATTAATTAAATCATTAACATCTTTTCTAAATCCTAATAAAAGGACATTTTGATTAAGGTTATATTCTTCGATTACTTTTTTATATTTATCGGTATTAACACCATAACCAACCAATAATAATTTTAGATTATTATTGATTAAGACTAAATACTTCATCATTTTAATGAGGAACATTTGATTTTTACCATCGTTCAACTCTCCGATATAAGTCATGACAAAATCGTTTGTGGTTAAGTTTAATTTTTTTCTGTTTTCTTGTATAGCCTTTTCATCCTGTGAGTAATATTCTTTTAAATCTACACCCACACCATGTACATAGGAAATAGATGTATTTTTTGAAAATTTCTTACTAGCAACTTCATAATCCTCTTTATTAATAACTATTAACTCATCAGTAATTTTGGAAAATAACTTCTCGATTCGATAATATATAAGCCAATTTTTTAATGGTGATCCTTTATAAAAATGGAAGCCATGCGCAGTATACAAAACAGGTTTGGTTTTTGTACTTTTAGCGGCTAACCGACCAATAATACCACCCATAGGTGTGTGTACATGTATTAATTGATATTTATTTTCTTTAAGTATTTTTTTTAATTGATAATATACTTTTATATTTTTTAAAGTAAAAGGTGATCTTTCAAAATCAACTTGAAACTTTTTATCACAAAATTGTATATCTTTTGATTGTTCAAGGGAGTTAGAGGCTACATGAACTTCATAACCCTGTTCTTGAAACCATTTTAAATACGGTAAATGAAAATTTGCGATATGTGAATCCATATGTGCTACAAATAAAATTTTCTTTTCCATACAAAACCTCCACCAGTTGCCTACAGTTTATCATAGCACATTTTGTCTAATATTTAAATAAATATAATGATTATAAATAAAAAATATTCTATATAGTCAAAC
>JAWLBU010000101.1:0-4568 GCA_041687555.1 Haloplasmataceae bacterium
AAAAGAGGGGGTCATTGTTTTTAATTTGCAAAAAAACTTGAAACCCTTGATAAATCTAAATTTAAATTCTAATAAAATCAAAACAAGTTAACACAAACGAAGAAAATTGGGGGGATATATAATGAAGGTATACCATCAAGTAGGACACATACATAAATGGAATTTAGATAGTTTTGTTAAGGATGGTTGTGGAGATGGATTGATTTTTTCACCTGTAAATATTGAAAGTGATAAATTAACTAAAATAAATGAAAGAGTTAGAAATAAGAGTTTTATAGATCCTCAATTTTATTTGCTTAAAGAAGTAAAAAGCAAATTATCTACATATAATTTTTTCCCTGCTAATTTAGTTGACAATATACAAACACAAGATTTATCAGACATATCAGATAAAGTTGCAGTTGAATGTATTGAATATCAAATAAATAATAACTTTCAGTACATTACAATACCTACTAGATACTTTGAACATTTTCCTAGCGATTACTATGATCAACTAAATGAAGGATTTATTTATCCATTTACAAACTATTATTCTAAATCAAGTTATGAAAAAGAATTTCTATTAACTGTTATAGTTAAGCAAGAACAGTTAATAGATGAAGAAAAAAGAGATTATTTACTTAATTGGATTACTGGAATTACAGAAATAAATGGTGTATACTTAATTTTTGATAATAATTTTCATACAAAACAAATAAAAGATGCTCAATATTTGTTTAATGCATTGATATTTATTAATACTCTAAAATTAAGCGGCTTAAAGGTAATAATTGGATATACTAATACTGAAGGAATCCTATATTCTATTGCTAATCCGGATGCCATAAGTATGGGATCATATGAAAATTTAAGAAAGTTTGATGCAAGTAGATTCCAAATCAAAATAAATCATAAACAAAATCCACCTAATCCAAGATTATATAGTGGCAAACTATTTCAATGGATAGAATATGGTTATATTGAACCTATGAAGCATCTATATGATAAATGGGATCATATATTTGAAGAAAGTGAATATAAACCTGTTATGTTTGAGCCAGAATTCAATTGGCATTTTCAAAAGCCAGAGTTATATAAGCATTATTATTGTGTTTTTTCTAAACAAGTAAATACTTTGCCAGATGAAATAGAAAAACGGATAAAGTATTTAGAAGAATCTTTTAATACAGCGATTAATATATTTAATGATATAAAGAATTGTGGAATATATTTAGATGATAATAGTGACGGAAGTCATCTTAACATATGGATGACAGTAATTAGTATGTTTAAGAAATATTTAAGGAGTATCTAAAAATGAAATTTTTAAGTGAAGAAGAAATGTATAGATACATAGAAGAATTTTTTTATAATAGTTTTGCACAAAATGAAATATCAATTTTAAGTCAGCAAAAAGGCATATTAGGTATACCCGACTATATTTTGGTTAAAAGTGATAATGCCTGTATAGAATACAGTATAGCAATCGAAGTAAAATTAACCAATTGGAAACAAGCATTAAAACAGGCTTTTAAATATCGAAATTTTTCCAATGAATCTTTTGTTATTGTAGATGAAATATCTTTACAAAATACAATAAAACATATAGATGAATTTAAAAGATATAATATAGGCTTAGGGTCGTTTAATAAAGACTATGAGTTAAAAATCGTGCATTATCCAAAGCCTTCTAAGCCGTTTTCATTACATTATTTAAATAAATTATATAATAATATTTTTAAGTTAAAAAAAGACAGTAAAAATATTAATAGAGACAAACTTCTTTGTTTAGATAACTATAATAATAATGAATTACATTACAAATTAACTGAATATGCGTTAAGAGTTTAATATAGTTATGTCATAATATAAAGCCTAAGCAAAATATGTTGCTTAGGCTTTTGTTAATGAAAAGTTGCCCGATATCCAAAAATAGCCATTATAAGATGTATAATAACACCTAAAAGAATGTGCTGTAAAAAGAAAGGTTTAGTGTTAGGAGTTATCCAAACACAGTAAAGGTAAAAGAAGTATAGGGATAACCATGTGGAAAAATAAAGTGTTCTTATTGTTCTCTTAAACTCCTTAGACCATTTGCCCTGAAGATGACCAGTTAAAATATTAAATATAGTTATATAAGCAATAAGTATAATAAAAATCCATTCTATATATGTTTCAATCATCTTAATACCTCCTTAGTTTTTATATCATTGTTATATAAAATCTTTTGACATAACTTCAAGTAATTTAAGTTGAAAGTAAAAGGCATCCTTTGGTATAAGAAATCGGTAAAAGTTAGGATTTATAAACTGAAGGAGGATTTTAGGATGATAAATTTTGAAGAATTTAAAGTTAAAATGTTAAATGAGTTTAGAAAGGAATATTTAAATGCTTTTTTAAAGAAAGATAGTTTAGTGATAGAAGAAGGAACAATAGAAGCAACAGTTTCAATGCAGGATGCATATGAAGAATATAAATTGGCAAAGGATTTTAAATTTATTTGTGATATCTTTAAGAAAACGCTTAAAGAAGAATTTCAGAAAAGAAGGTTTAAAATAGACTATACAAAAAATATTTCCTCTTATAAAATCTAAGGATTTTGGATTGGGGGAGAGTACAAATTTTTTAAGAGATGAGTTATTTTTAGATTTAAATATTCTATATGCTATGGACATGGGAGAAACCTTTAGATTTATACTAATAGATGACAAATATGATTATAGGAAATTAAAGGAAAGTGCATATAAGAATTTAGAAATGGTATCGACCGGATTAGTAAAGTTGGATAAAGACCTTGACATATATTCTGTGGCATTTCTTACGGACTATTCATCATCATTTATTTTATTAAATAACATGCAGCAACAAATACAGAGAAAAGTAGGATCAAATCATTTATTAGCGGTTCCATCTTCTACATCTTTACTTGTTGCTAGAAATAGTTACAAATATATAGATTTATTGAAAACACTAATTGGTGTTGACCCTGATCCACACAAGATTTCTAATCAGATATATAGATTTAAAGATGGACAATATGAGTATGCGGATAAAAAACAGATTTTCACAATAATAAAATAGCCCCCAGGGCTATTTTATTATTTCCTGCTTGATTAATTCTAGTATATTAACGGTAATTGGAATATTACTTTTTACATGTCTGTATTCTTCTTCCAAAAGATTGGATATGGATGATATATAGTCCTCAATGACCTGTAGATGATATTCATAAAAGTCATGCTGGTTAGTAAATATAAATGAGGTAATAAGTGAATTAAGTGCATCTTTTGCTAAGTTTTTATCTTCTACGGAAAGGGTTGATTCTACAATACATAGAAAATAGTTTATTTCTAACCTTAAAATATCTAATTCTTTCATTAGTATCACTCCTCAAAATTTTTAAGTATTTTATTTAGAGAAGTAAGTAAAATCAAATTTTGGAGGATATTTTTTTGTAAGTTATGTTTAAAAGTTATGTATACAGATTTTTACATTTATGTTAAAAATGCAGTAAAATCAACACTTCAAGCCTCTAAAATGATATAATTTTATTATAAAAATGAAACAACATTTATTAATTTTTATAGATAACTGGAGGGATAAATAATGAGAAAAACAATGATAAGACTTTTTATATCCAATGCAGTTGCATTGATGGTATTTTATTTAATGTATCAATTTGGAGTTTATATGGATATTCCATTAGTAGAACAATATTTTGTAATTCCACTTGCAATTCTTATAGGCTATTTAGCAAAAGAGGATTACAAAGAACTAAGAAAAGTACAGCAAACAGTAATTTAGACACTACATACCTAATAATCTAATGTATTTAAGAGCAATTTCCCCTACAGTTATAAACTACTATAGGGGAAATTTTGTTTTTTAGTTAAGGACGAATAGGAGGAAGTAAATGAGTGAGCAGTTCTATGTAAGTACAACCCTTTTAAGTATTACATTATTCATACTTTGTGTAGTTGTACAAAATAAGTTTCCAGAAATGTTTGAGGAAGATGAGAATAAAAAACCAATGATTAATATAGAAGTAGACTTGTCAGATCCAATTCAGAATACATTATTGTTAATTGCAGTTATATTACTGCTGCTTCTACCTTATTTAAACTGGATTATTTCGTTAACATACGGTGCTTATGTAATCTATGAGGCACATACCAACAGGAACGGGAGGTAGAGTAGGTATGGCTAAGAGAAAATTAGTATGGAATGAAAATAAGATAAAAGAATTTATAAAAGAAGGACGAGGCTCTGGAGAAGGTGAGAATTATAAACCTTGGCTTAATACGCAGGACTTTCCGTCTATGGGTATGACTACCCGAACATTTAGTAAAAAAACAAACCGTATGCATCATTTCTTTTCCAATACTCAACTACACTACTTTTATTTACTAGAGTGGGAAGATGCAGTGTTAGACATACGAGAGCATTATCCACTACTGGATTTAGAAGAAGTTCTAAAAGATACATCAGATTTGAAACTCAATAAATTTCAAAACAAGGAGAATGGAACTTCATATATATTTGCAAATTCTTTTTTAATCACATGAGTAGATAAGGATGGAAATACA
>JAWLBU010000102.1:0-4565 GCA_041687555.1 Haloplasmataceae bacterium
TCATATCTTTTACCATTATTTTTCATAATGACACATCCTTTACTTTCTTTATTTTAGCAAGTCTAACTTGATGTGTCCATACTTATATACTACACCCACCTTGAGTATTAACAGCCCTTCTGAATCTTTGTACAATATCACTTAAAAGGTTAAATTCAATTACTCTTTCTAAAAGGATTCTAAAATCACTGCAAATAGATTTTCCATTTATATTATAATCTTCTCTTCCTATATCATTAAGAATTTTTTTGCATTTGATAATCGATCATTTTTTAATGACTTAAGAGCATTCTTTGGATTTTTACCATATAAAGGAATACTACTCGGCTTAGATTGACTTATTATTTCTTGCAGCGATAGATGTTTTTTTTCTTCTTAAGTATATTCATAATTATTCAGTATTATATAGTCTTGAAAAATATTTCCCATTACTATAAACTAAGTAACTGAACATAAATATCCATATGTAGCCAGTATAAAAGGTAATACGTTCAAATACTCCTATCGGAAGCCCCTTAAAGATCTTCAATAACTCTAAAATAATAAGAATAACAAAGATTATGGAATTAATTATAATCAAATATCCAGAAATGTATGAATATTTTGACCATTTTAACAATTCTATTTTCTTATATATTCTTCCCCAATAGAAACAATTTGTGATAAGGGACATAATGATTATTAATGTCGATATATCGTGAATCAGACCTCTTAATGTAAAGATAAATGGAGAATTCGGCGGATAACCTAAAATGGGATCCGTAAAGAAAATGCTCCCTATAATTATTCCAATTCCTAATATATTGAAAATCAAAATACTACGATTATTAAATATTTCTAAACTTAGAGCTTGAGAAAAGATAAGTATTAGTATTCCAACTATTAAAGCAGTTGATATTCCTAACCAAGATCTACTACCTAAGCTTAATTCACTTATAGTATTATAATATGCTTTATATCCCTGTCTTGTATTTCCATCAATTTCAGACACTAATATAAACAATACTGATGCCAACATTCCTGATGCTAATAAAAATCTATGTTTTAGCATGATAATCTCCATTTATTTCATACTTTTATTTTTCCTTTTTATTTTATTTGTAATACTTAGTTTTTACATTTTATATTCTGTTTAATAAAAAAACCGACTTCAAGGAAACTGTCGATTAAAATCTTATTTATCCACAGTTTCTTTCATCGGTTACATCATGTATTTAATTTCTCAAATCGTTTTGCTATTGTATCTCCCTGAGTATATGAAACACCATAAGTTTTCTTATTTAAACGGAGCAAACAGTACTTATATCCACATGAATAAGGAATACAATGATTTTTAATAATTAGTCCTTTATCAACCGTAAAAACCTCCAAGAAATTAGCACCTATTATAGAAATAATATAAAGACTGACAGTACTGTCGGCTATTAAAATAAATAATATAATATCTATTTATTCACAAAGTAATTCTTTAACTCAGTCAATCTATTAATCTTCCTTAAAAATTCATGCTTATTAAAAACATATTCCTTATATGACGGATAAAAATAATTTTTTATATCATAACATAACCAGTGGAAATAATCGTAGGCTTCGCCGAGTTTAGCGTCATAAAATATCTCATTTAATGATACACAATTATTACTAACCTGATTAAATGATTTTACATAACATTCTAATTCATTCTTATTTTCGATATATTCAGAGAATTTGGAAAAATCAAGACATACTGGACCAATCTTACATCGTTCAAAATCTATAGTATAATACAAATCACCGTTTTTTATGAAATTAGAACTATCGGTATCTCCATGTAGTATTGTAAAATTCCTGCTTATAATTAATTGCCAGATTGATTTGAAAAAGCTTATTAGCCATTGATCAATACTTAAATTATTATCATTACTAGCTAAAGTTAAATAATTTAATTTCTCTTGATATTCATTATCGCAATAAAATTTAGGTAAAATAAAATCAAAATGTTTTTTCTCTAACATATTAGTACCGATGCCATGCATTTTACCTAATATTTTTAGCATTTCCATTCTATCTGATTTATTGGTTTTATCAGCACAAGTATTGCCAACATCTTCTAATATTAACCAATTATCACCATCAATACTTATATTACTATATAATTGTGGCATATTATTTTCCATATTCTTAAAAAGATGTCTATAAGCATAACTTTCAACTTCAAAGAACTCTTTAGTCCAACATCTTTTTAAAACAACCTTTGTTTCTTTTTCATATTTTAACAAAGTTGTCCTAAAATGTCTATCCTTAGCCCATCCAAACCCAATAGGTTTTGTTAGTAATGTCATTTCTGAATTATTCTCTAATTCATTTTTTAGTTTTTGATACAATATTTCATTCATAAAAATACCCTTTACTCCTCTATAATAATCGTCATTTATTCTGTATAATCCCTAAATATAGTCTGTAAGTTATAAAATGTGACCGACAATATGATCTGTCGGTTTTTTAAATAATACACCGTTAAATTATATGATTATCTATAAATTCTAACTTTCTATTACATTATTTGATAAATTAAAATGCTTTTGATTTATTAAGGAATCTTAATACAAATATCGTACTGTCAATAACCTTATTTTTACCTCTCCATGAATCGGAAAGTACAAAGTCAAACTTCTTAGGGAATTCCCAAAGCCCATCATTATTAGCTTGGGATATAATCCAATCTATGTATTTTTCTTTATACTTAGCCCAACCGTTAAATTGAGAAATTATAGATAACGCTCTTATCCAATGCCAGAAATCTCTACAGTCTCTGTTTTGTACATAAACAGGGACAAAATCAAAAGGCTTATTATTATAAACATATCCAACACCATCAGCTTCTTGTACACAATAGTCAACCATTGCTTTATCTGTAAATATATCTAGATAAGTATTCTCTTTATAAGGAGCTAAAAGTAACAAACAATAATAATTAAACGGTTGTATTGGACGTTTAGTCGAAAACTCAAAGTATTTTTTTATCGATTCTATATTAGTATTTTTATCATAGACACCAGTTGCGAAAGATTCCTTTGCAATAGCAGCCCATATTTTCCTCTGCTCATTAAGAATGGTATTTTCATTATCAATCAACGAAAGCATCGCAGAACTTACAAGTGGTACGAACATTTTCGGCCACCATTGTATATTGTCTTGCTTCTCATATTGCTCCCAATCTTCTTCTCCATTTAAAACTTTAATAAGATAATCGTAAATCCGTTTTAAAGAAGGATGATCTTTTTCAATTCCATAAGATAGATATTTTTTGATAACTGCCTCAGTATAACCGTGGAAAGGTTTCCAGAATCCTCTTTCGTTTTGAGTTTGCTCGTATTTTTTTACAAATTTATGCTCGCATACTTTTTCATAAAGATATTGGTATTCTCGGTTTTCTGGTTTTAAACCTTTAAACTCTTTTAATAAGATAAAACGTGGAATTATATCCGGATTCATATTCAACAGTTTATCAACAGTTGTGTTGATATCAATAAACATATTTTACCTCCTAAAAAATATATTTAGGAATTTAAAAAACTATTTTTATTTAATGTCTTTAATTAGTAAGTAATATATGACTTTATATTATATGATTTATTTTATCTTAACATAAAGTAAATTGCCATACAACAAAATATTATGTTGAATAGTGATAATAGAAAGCAGGGATTTGATATTATGAACACACTGATCCTTTCTTTATGCAAAATCATCGCATATTAGTTGCCTTAAAAAGAAAAACCGACAATATCAGTTTTACTGTACTGTCGTTATTCTATATTATTTATTTAATATCCAATTAACTGCGTCTAATAAATTTTCCGCAATATAATCAGGGGTTACATCTTTCCAAAGATCTCTGTATTGTCCTAATGAACCCTCTCCCCAGCCAGTTTTCACCAATATTTTATATGCACCAACAGAAGCAGCTGCAAGCATGTCAGTTCCAACATCACCAACTACAACACAGTTTTTTAAGTTTAAATTAAACTCTTTAAAAGCTTTTAATAACATATGCAAAAATATATCGGCAAGCACTTTCGGTATGTTTTATGTCTGGAATGTTCATTTATTTTTTGGCTAAGATAGTAATCACATATTGCAAATATTTTATCAATAAATGTACGTTCTATACTCTGTACCAGAACTGTAAATGGTTTTAAATCGAACGATTCTATAATGTCATCCCGATTTTTTTCTTTTAAGTATTCTTGAATTATAGTACCAGCTTCTTTAACTTCTATAGGAAATGATTCAATTTGAAGAGCTATTTCTACAATAATATCTTTTTTGAGAGAATCACTTACATATTTTTTTCCATAATCAATAATATATTTATTGAAATCCCTTCGACTTCTTGTTTCATCAAAATTTTTAATTTCAAAGTCAAGTTCGTTAGTAACTTCTTGAATTATATTTTTTAAACTCCTTTTAATTTTTTCTGTCACAGGAAAATGATAATTTAAATCAATGTCCTCTGAAAAACGATTTATAATTTTATAACATTTTGATAATGAAGTTCCACCTTTAAATATTATGTTTTTGTC
>JAWLBU010000103.1:0-4331 GCA_041687555.1 Haloplasmataceae bacterium
GTTAATATGGGAAAATTATTCAAAAAGGATATGTTGTTTAATCTTTTGAGAATTATTATCGGGTTACTCTTTGTTTTAAACGTTACCGGAGTATTTATTGTAAAAGATGACAGTCAGCAAAGTAGATTGGCATTTAATGCTTTTCAATCATTACTGTTTATTTTAGCTTCTACTATACCTACGGTGATTGAAAAAAAAGGAAAACTTAACATCCCGGATTTTATGGAATTTATCTTTATAGTAATGTGTATATGCCATTTTGTTTTGGGGGAAATGGTCAGTTTTTATGTGCGATTTTCCTGGTGGGATTCCATGCTGCACACCTTTTCCGGTTCGATGGTAGCAATCCTGGGATTTTCATTGGTTAATTCGGTTAACCAGGAAAAATCGAACATGAATATTTTACCGATTTTTGTGGCGATATTCGCGGTGGGCTTTTCAATTACGATTGGTGTATTGTGGGAAATATTAGAGTTTTTTGTCGATGAATTGACCGGATCCAATATGCAACGTTATATGAATTCCACAACACTAGTGCCATTTACGGGAAGAAGAGCATTACTTGATACGATGAAAGACTTAATGCTTGATTTAATAGGAGCATGTATCATATCAATTATCGGTTATCTTAACTTAAAGAAGGAAAAGCATGTCTTTAGAAAATGGACGATACAGAAATTAGATAAAAACAAAAATTGAACTTGGAGCTAAGCTCCTTTTTTATTGTTTAAATTAAATACTAAAATAGATAATGATACTTAATTAATACCGAAAAATATAGTATAATGTATTTTATGAAGGAGTGATTCTCATGGAAAAATATATTATGTCAATAGATCAAGGAACTACCAGCAGTAGGGCCATTATATTTAATAAAAACGGCGATATCGTTTCTGTTGCCCAAAAGGAATTTGAACAGATATTTCCCAAACCGGGATGGGTTGAACATAACGCAAATGAAATCTGGTTGTCAGTTCTGGCCGTAATGGCTGAAAGCTTGGTAAAGGCCAATATTAGTCCGAAACAGATAGAGGCGTTAGGCATTACCAATCAGCGGGAAACGGCAGTTGTTTGGGATAAAAATACCGGATTACCGATTTATAACGCGATAGTTTGGCAGTCAAGGCAGAGTTCTGATATTTGTGATATGTTGAAAAAGAATGGTTATGAGAAATTATTTAGAGAAAAAACCGGTTTGTTGATTGACCCGTATTTTTCGGGAACCAAAGTTAAGTGGATTTTAGATAATGTAAAGGGTGCCAGAGAAAGGGCTGAAAAAGGAGAGTTATTATTTGGTACCATTGATACATGGTTAATCTGGAAGTTATCGGGTGGAGCAGCTCATGTTACGGATTATACAAACGCATCCCGTACTTTAATGTATAATATTTATGATTTATGCTGGGATGATGAGATACTAGCTGTTCTTCAGGTACCTAAACAAATGCTTCCTGAAGTAAAACCTTCATCATGTGTTTACGCCAATACGGTTAATTATCATTTCTTTGGCAACGAAATACCGATTGCGGGAGTCGCCGGTGATCAGCAGGCAGCTTTGTTCGGTCAGGCCTGTTTTGAAAAAGGTATGGCAAAAAATACCTATGGAACAGGATGCTTTATGCTGATGAATACGGGATCCGAGGCAATCAAATCAAATCACGGGCTTTTAACCACGATTGCCTGGGGAATAGACGGTAAAGTATGTTATGCCTTAGAGGGAAGTATATTTGTTGCCGGATCAAGTGTGCAATGGTTACGTGACGGACTCAGAATGCTTTCCTCAGCGGCGGAAAGTGAAGATTATGCCGTTAAAGTACCTAGTACGGAAGGTGTTTATGTCGTTCCTGCTTTTGTCGGTCTTGGCACACCATATTGGGATAGTGAAGCCAGAGGGGCGGTATTCGGGTTAACCAGAGGTACGACCAAAGAACATTTCATCAGAGCCACTCTTGAGTCCATCGCCTATCAGACGAAGGATGTATTAATGGCGATGGAAGAGGACGCAAAAATAAAACTAAAATCCCTAAGGGTTGATGGCGGAGCAGTGAAAAACAACTTCTTGATGCAGTTTCAGGCTGATATCCTGGGTACTCCCGTTGACAGACCATTGGTTAACGAAACTACAGCTCTAGGTGCGGCATATTTGGCGGGATTAGCTGTCGGATACTGGACTTGTAAAGAGGATATTGCCACTTCGTGGAAAATTAATCAGACTTTTTATCCGCAAATAGATGATGCGACAAGGGATAAATTATATGATGGATGGAAAAAAGCGGTAAAAGCAACTATGATTTATAAATAATGGTAATTGTTTATAAAGTACTTTATTAAGTTTGGTAAAGAAAAGGTATTTAGTATAATAGTTTTAATAATAATAAAACTATTAATAGCTTTATAAACGGAGGTAAGTTATGTCGATATTTTTTCATTATGGAGATTTTAACAATATTGTAAAAAGATGCCCAATCACATTTATCATTATTCTTATTAATTGTGTTTATTTTGTTGTGACTTTGTTTACCGATGGATTCACAATAGGGAATCTCATTAGATTGGGAGGCCTTTATCCTTTTCTGGTTATATACGGTAATGAATATTACCGTTTATTAACAACAATTTTTTTACATGGATCGATACTTCATTTTTTGTTTAATACTTTTTTCGGGTTATTAATCATTTGTGCGGGATTAGAAAAGATTATTGGTTCTCTTAAATTTGCTTTGATATATTTTGGCTCAGGTTTAGTATCCAGTCTCATGGTTACTATATTTTCGAAGGATTCGTTAACCGTAGGCGCATCCGGAGCCATTTACGGTGTTTTGGGAGCATTTCTCGTGATAATCATCTATAAAAAGTATCTGTTATCATATCAGGATCAAAGATATATCAGGGATTTACTGATTATTAATCTAATTTTTACTTTTCTTACACCGTTTGTAAGTGTTCCTGGGCATTTGGGCGGGTTTGTCGGAGGATTTTTATTAGGATTGTTAGTAGTTAGAATTAGTTAAAAAAATACGGTATAATTACCGTATTTTTTCTAAAGCTTTTATCCTTAATGAAATCGGCGGATGAGAGTACTTTATCGCTACATATAAAGGATGTGGTGTCAAATTTACGAAATTTTCCCGGCCAAGAATTTTTAAGGCTTCGATCATTTCTTCCTTATAACCATTGACAGCGGCAAAACTGTCTGCCTGATATTCAAATTTTCTGGAAAGAGGATTTATGATTATTTCTAAAATAAATGCGATTGCCGGAGTGAGGAAAATAAAGATTAGCACACCAAAGCCAAAATTAGTTTCATTAAAGCCAAATACAGTGTTAATCACTTTCTGGCTGACGCATAACCATAGTACAAATAGATAAAGAGAAATATTTGCGATGGTAATAAGTAAATTGATGATTATATGTTTTTGTTTACAATGTCCGATTTCATGAGCTAGAACGCTTATTATCTGCTCCGTGTTCATTTTCGCAATTAATGTATCAAAGAGGATAACTTGTTTAAATTTGCCCAATCCCATAAAATATGCGTTTAATTTAGTCGTTCGTCTGGAGGCATCCATTACTTTGATTTTTTTCACTTCATAGCCTACTTCACCCGCAAAAGAAACTATTTTATCCTTTAGTTCTCCTTCTTCAAGCGGTTTGATTTTATTAAAAATCAGGATAAAGACTTTTCCAAAAGTGAGGTTTACTAAAATGATTAAAACGATTAAGAATATCCAGGCATATAGGTAAAATCTATTACCATAGTCATGATATAGGTTGGATAACAGAAAAATAATATTACCGCCTATGATAATAAACAGAAAAAGACCTTTAATTTTATCGATGATAAAGGTTTTGAGCGTTGTTTTGTTAAAACCGTAACGTTCTTCAATGTTAAATTGTCTGTGATAGGAGAAAAATATTCCGATTAGATAATCCACGGTAAAATAAAAACCTAATAAAAGCAAAGCCTGTATGTGTACAGAATCAGTAATATCGGTAATAACAGTAAATATTTTGGCTAAGACATTAAATATCAGCAGTGAAAGAATTAATAATGTACTTACTGTGCCTGATATGATTCCGAGCCGAAAATTCTCCATGTTATATCTTAGCCATTTTTTGTATGCCGTTTCATCATATATATCTTTTACCTCTTCAGGTATTTCTTTGTCCTTATTATGATAATTTAGCACGGATAAAAAAGTTTCTAAGATATAAGTAAGGATGACAATTAAAATCAGTGTTAATTTCATCTTACAAACCTCCTTATTTCCTTTATTTTAACATAAAATATTAAATAAATTTATATTAAAATATATTTATATATAATAAAA
>JAWLBU010000104.1:0-4033 GCA_041687555.1 Haloplasmataceae bacterium
AGCTTATTACACCATGTTTCTTATCGGCGCTATTACTCTAATAATAGATGTCAAAAGTGCAGCATTGAACACAAAATAGGAAGCATGAAAACTGCTCCTATTTTATAATTTACCGAAAATGCCAATACGGAGAAAATAAGCGCTAATCCCGACTTAACAATATTTTCCTTTGAAAAGTAAATTCTTTTGTCTTTTTTTATTTGTTTAAAAATCTTTTCATTTAATACCTTCAATGTTTGACTCATATAAACCTCTCCCCATTATTACTGTGACTTATATTATATGAAATAACTTCATAAATTTGTGTTGAAATTTGGGAGATGGATCATCTAATTTGCATGGAAATTATGACATATGTATAAACGAATAAAAAAAGATAAATGATAATGAAAAAATATAACCATGTTTTTTTAAGCTTTATTCTGGATAAGCTTTTCTTCCTTAGCCTTTTTATGTTTTTTGATTTTTTGCTTGACATATTTTACACAACCCGTAAATTTCTTTTTTAAATACAAATATATTCCTCGTAAAAAATAAAACGTATCTTTAAACGGTTTAATAAATAGATAATTTAATATCCTTATTATTCTATCCAAAATAAAATAGAGTAATTTCCTGAAAGGAAATAAATAATTAAGATAATACCTATTTGCGTAATGATAATAAAGTAAGAAACCTAAACAAATAAAAATATAACAATAAAATGGGATTATACCGTAATTAATCTTATATATTACCCGAAACACAATAAATCCCTGACAGATAAAAAAGATAAAATCAAAAACGATTTTAAGAGGCTTTTTTAAATGCATAAAAATGAAATAATACAGTAAATCATATGTGACTCCTATATAGATGCCGATTAAAAAAGTATAAAGCAATAATTCAAACTGTGTTTTAAGGATCATTACTTAAACAGCTTACTAAAGAAACCTTTAGTGGTAGTTCCGGCATCCTGATGATCAAAATATTCGACCTTTGTCACATACCCAGATATTAATATTTCACCTTTTTCAACACTGAAATTTATCATTTCCAATTCTTGTCCACTGATTGTCATATATCCCAATATTGTTTCCAAGACAAATTCTTCACTGTTAAGACTTTCAATTTTCTTTACTCCGGTTATTTCCAAGGATTTACGGTCCCTTATCATCATGTGATGATTTTTGATATTAGTATTGATTTCTTTAATATTTTTATTAAATAATTCGCTTTGATTCATAAAAAAATCCCCCTTTACATCAATTATCATTAAATTATATTATTAAATGATGATTGATATGATAAAGAGAGTTGATTTAACATTATTTTATTAAGGTACTAAAGTACCTCTTCTTTTACAATTTCATACATGCTTGAAGCATCCTCTTTTTTAGAAGACTCCTGAATACGGGTCACACGAATTGTAACCAGCTTATTACCATAGCCTATTGTGATTAAATCCCCGACCTTGACCAAGGTACTGGGTTTTGCCACCTTATTATTGACTTCAATTCTTTCATGTTCGGCAACTTCCTTGGCTATTGTCCTTCTTTTTATTAATCTTGACACTTTTAAAAACTTATCTAATCGCATATATTCTCCTATTCTAAAACCTTGTCATAGCAGTTAAATGGGTCGGTGAGATTGCGTAAATGAATAGTACCGATAAAAACGAATCCCATTTTTTTAAACAAGGCATTCATTCTGATATTTTTCGAGTTCGTATCAACTTTTAAATAGTAGATCCCTTTGTTCCTCGCAAAATTTTCCGCAAATTCAATCAATTTCGTCCCGATTTTTTGTCTTTGATAACATCGTTTTACCGCAAAACGATGAATTACTATAGCTTCGCCTTTTTTTCGCCAAGGTAAAGGTTTGTATGCTATATCCTCATGTTTGTTAAGACAAATAAAACCGGCAACCTCATTATTTTTTTCAAATATATATAGACTTGCTTTTTTTATATCTTCTTTCATATGATTTTCCGTAGGATATGTTTCACTCCATTGAAAATTACCCTGTTCGGTTAAATCTTCAATGGTCTCTTTAATTATATTAAGTATTTGATCGAGATCTTCATAACGGGCAATTCGAATCATATAATAATTACTCCTTAATATATTAATTGTATAATGCTGATGAAAATATCGTAAATAATCGGTAAAAAGATTGCCGGAAGCATATCACTTATCTTTATTTTTCTAATATCTAATAATTCGATACCGATGCCAATAATCAGCATATTACCGATGATTGTCATTTGTTCTTTCACGGATATTGAAATAAAATTACCAAAATAGTAAGCCAATACGGTGATTGAACCTTGATAAATAAAAACGGGAATAAAGGAAAACAAAACCCCAAATCCTAGGGTAGAAGCTAAGATCATTGAGGTAATACCGTCCAATATCGCTTTAAGTGCTAATATCGAATAATCACCGGAAAGTCCGTCATTAATCGAGCCGGTAATCGCCATTGCTCCCACACAAAAAATCAAAGATGCCCTTACAAACCCTGAGGAGAAATGATTACCCGCATCCTTAAATTTATTCTGTATATATTCCCCGACATTATTTAGTCTTTCTTCTATTTTTAGGTAAGTACCAATCAAGCTTCCGATTACAATACTCAGAATGATAATAAGGAAAATATATTCGTTTGTTGATTTTATTATTCCCTCAATAGCACCTGTGGAACCAAACACCAATGTGGTAAGTCCGACTCCCTGTATCATAATGAGCTTGTACTTATCCTTTAAATTATGCTTTAACAATAAACCGATTATACTACCGACAATTATAGTAAATACATTAAGTATCGTTCCTATTCCAAACATCGTATTATCACTCATTTCTTATTCATATATATTTTAATACACAAATTCTTTTTTTTCTACTTTTTTTGAATACTGACGGATATATATTTTCTCACAAGCACATACATGATATAATGTTATTAACAGAGTAAATAAGATGCGTTAAGTGCTATAGGATGGGATGTTGCCTATAGACGAAAGGTAATGCCTACGATATCTTATTGCGTCCGCTGTAAAAATATGTTGTATATTTTTGTTGTGGACTTCTGTAAATAATATATGCGGAGGTCTTTTTATATGAATTCAAGAAAAATTATCGAAAAAATAGCTTATGGAGCAATATTTACCAGTATCGCAGTAATCATCAAAATTTTTATTAGCATTGAAACACCAATATTCAGAATATCTTTCTACGATTTTCCTTTAATAATATGTAGCATATTACTTGGTCCCTTATATGGCGGTATAGCCGGTTTAATAACTGATTTAAATTATATTATTACCAATCCACGTGGTATGATTGTCGGTATTAACTGGTTTACCGCGGAATGTATCTTTTTAGGTTTTTTTCCAGGTTTATACTTCCACATTTTTAAATACAATAAGTGGAAATTATCGATTATGCTTTTTATTACACTTGCCATTGCCTTATTATTTAACACATTGGGTATAATACAGTATTATGAAATCGGATACGCACTGACATCTTTACCCTGGAGAATATTACGGGATATGGTAAAATACATTATCTACATATATTTAGTTGACAAGTTTCTAACCAATCCTCAACTTTATAACTTTTCTATATTCGGCAGTTTTTCTAAAAAACATAGACTGATTAATAATGATTTAAATGCTGAAAAAGTGGATGTAACGGAATAATTCCAAAGTGTATAGGAAAATAAAGAAAAAATAAGGGTTTCCCGATATTGACATCATTAATTACTCAATGTCGGAAAACCTTTTTATTTTACTTTTTTAAGCTTTTATTTTTAGAAATCATAACTACACTCATGATGTGCTACCTATTAATATCAAAAATAATTTAACTAGAGTATATGCTTTTGTCAAGCGAAAAGTGATCCACCATATCGGTTGAAAATTGAGCCACACCATTATGAAGTTGTGGCTTTCTTATCGCCTGAAAATTGAGCCATTTATTAATTAGAAGTAAGCCATTGTTTAGTTTCTTTTAACCGGTAAGACTCGCCATGCATATTAATGATGTAAGAT
>JAWLBU010000105.1:0-4004 GCA_041687555.1 Haloplasmataceae bacterium
TTCTATCACCATTAGTAATTATAAATTACCAATGATATTTGTCCAGAAGTTCTGTATTTTATTCCGCCTTTTTTCTACATATTAATTTTAACATTTACAATAATTAATGAAATTTGATCAACCCATTAAATATTATAGTGGGATAGAGTAGCAACCTTACATTTATGTATCAAAGTTTTTATATTTATTATTCAAATAAGCTTTTAATTTGATGTATTCATTACGATCCATTGATTGCTCAATTTTAAAGAGTATTTTGTTTTTAATATTTATATATACAATTAACATTAAATTAATTATAAATTGAATTGGTAATAATATTATACTAATAATTTTTAAAATATTTAAATCATAAACTTCAAAAATACTAAATAAAGACAATATTATATCAATACTCAGTATGATAATTGAACTGATAAATGAATAAGCAACAATTTTAATGTGTGGAGAGTACATTTTATTTTTATATGGGAATACTTTATTTAAAATACTATTAGGTTTAAGTAAATAATACTTACAAAATATCCTAGAATTAATTGTGAAACATGTAGGCCTTAATATCAAACTTAAATAGACAAAGATGGTATAAGTTAATTGAATTATTAAAATTACTAGCCATTCCAATATGATTGTCCTCCTAATACCCAATATAATAATTATATAAATAATTTATTCCACTACCAACAATTGTTGATCCACCTAGTTTCGATAAATTTATTATTGACATTTTGGTTATTAAACTCGGCATTACTGAAGTGACTGTATTCGAAAATTGCTTACCATAGAGATTAAATACACCTTGCATACCTCTTTTTGAAATTGTACCCGCAGCATAATCATCTACTGCATTTACCAGTCTAGAAAATTGTGTCTTTACACTTGAATTTTTCATAAGTCCCTTACCTATTTCCTTTGAATTTTGCGAACCAGCACCAGATGCAGCTCCTAATAAACCATTTACAGTCCCCATTACAAATGCCTTTGTCCAATTAACATTAGACCAGTCACCATTAGAACTAATTAAATCTCCTCCTACACTTCCTGCAAAACCTAAACCGAAACTAATTGCTCCGGCACCAAATGTACCTATTCCACTAGTTGCTACAAGTCCTCCAATTCCACCTATTGTTACATCCAAACCTACTTGCCACCAATTTATATTTTCCCAACCTTCATCCAACCCTTGAAAAACAATACTTGTAGTCCCACCAATAAGAAACCCTGCTACTGCTCCAACAACTAATAAACTTATGAAAAATTCTCCATCCGGGTCAATGTTTATCACAGGATTATTTCCACAATAAGCATACATATTATGCGTTAATATTCCACCAACAGGTCCTAACAATCCATCCGCATTAATAAACCGACCAATCTCAGGATTATAATAACGACTGTTAAGATAGTACAAGCCTGTCTCGACATTCTTGTAAAACGGACCCTTGATAATTAATATCACGTTTTCGATATTTGCTTAAACTTTTGCTTTCTTTAACGTAAATTAATACATTTATTCTTTTGATAAGATATAATCATCGATAAGCTTACTGACTATTTTGTTTCTAAGTAATTTTACAAAATTCGTTTATTAAAATATTTAAAACGATTCTTTGTAATTTATTTCGTTTAGTATTTTTTGAAAAAGGCTAGGATTATTGTAATCAGTAATCCCCTCAATAGCTATATATCCATCCTTATCTATTATTTCATTTTGCTCTAACATTTTTTCAATATTAGATATTGATACCATTTCATCATGATCAAAAAAGTATTTTTTATTTACAAATGGTTTATTAAAACCGTTTACTTCAAATGATATCTCTAAGCAATGATGTTCATTACGATTAGAGACTATATATAATGTATCTGGTATAATTGCATTTTCTAGCCAATATAAAATTGCTTTATATGAATATTTTATCGTCGGAAGTTTACCTTTCTTTATTCCTTTATTATGTTTTAGTTTTTCTCTATTATCAGAAATATGTAACATTCGTATTCCACAAAATATCATACATGGGTAGAAATCAATAAATATAATAACAGCAATTATGAATCTTATTGACTTATAGGGAATAATCAAGCCAAAATAGGTAAAAATGATTGGCAATACAAAAATTAATAGCAATATTACATGTGTAATTATCTCTTTTTTATAGGTCACCTCATCGGTTGTTGCGGAAAATAATCTTTTTAACTCATTTTTCATCAAATCACCACCCAAATTCAGGTTTTAGAGTCAATCCATCTGAATAACCATTTATAACAATAGATGGAATGGAATAGAATATATAAAATTTAAATATGCCATTTTCTTTCACTTTCGTTACAGCCTACTATTCCATTCCACCTGCTTCAATACCAGAGCCACCCCTAAATATTGCGGTGTTCAGTTCTATATTGTTGGCTAGACTTTATATAGATTGGATTTTCACCAATTAGATTTGTACGCTTAATCTTGGTGAACTGACGCTTACGATTCTTTAATGAACGTCTTTTTTAAACACCTATGGATAATTTTGTCCGATTTCAGGTTATATTTTTTAGTTTTTTCATAAAATGGATTTTTGTTTACTTAATTCAGATATTAACTCATATCCTGTGGGATTTGAAAATATTGGATCAATTTGTTTCTTTTTTTCAATAATATAATCAATAATTGATATAACTTGTTTTTTTGAATAAAAATACACATTAATTCTTGCTTTAGTTCCATCATTAAGATCAAAAACAATATACAACATTGGTGTTATTACCCATCTCATGTTTTTATTTAAAGAATTTTTATTACTAATCTCAAGATAAACATTTTCAATTTCCGCAAATGACAAATCTACCTCATATTGTATCTTCACTTCTTTGCCCCCCATATCTTCTAAGACAAAGATTCTATCTTCATATAAAACTATCTTTCGTCTTATAAATCTTAAAAATGTATATACTAAAAATGCAATAAAGTATATAGCAACCCCTAATCCAATCCAGTCTAATATAGTCTTACTATCCCTAATTAGATACCAACAAATACTATAAGTTCCGCTTATAATTATTGACAACATAAAAATTGAAAATATAATTAGTAAAACAGATTTTGGATAATATGTCTTTTTCAATATAACGACGCCTCCTATACAGCATAAAACAATAAATCAATATACATAGCCTACTCTGATTGGTGGTATATAGGGAAGTCTTTTAATTGTTTCTCTAGGATTCGTTTCGAAGGCATCCCAACCCCCACTTATAACGGTATCAAATACAGTATATCCAATTTCATACATGACAATTTTCCCAAATGTTTTTGCAGTAATTCTTCTAATTGTTCCATTGTAAAACTTTGTGCTAATTTGTCTCGCTACTTGACTAATACTACCGCGACCAGTAAATCCTGATATTTTTATCTTGCTAGTGATTCCTGCTGTTAAAGTAGACAGTCCTCCCATTATTAAAGAATTTTTAAGTATCTGTTTCATAGAATGATTTTCTTCACCAAAAGCATTTTGAAACAACATTCCTAGTGAATTTGAGACAAATCCATTAATTCCAGCAGAACCTAATATTCCTAACCCAGGAAATGTAAAGGTTATTGCACCAGTAATTCCTCCACCTAAAGTAGAACCAGCAAATTGTCCCCAAGACCACGACCATTCTCCAGTCAACGAATAAGATATAACTTCACTTACTGTATAGGATAACGCACCAACACCTGATCCTATTAATGCAAATATTCCAAGTCCTATTAAAAATGAACTAATAGCGAATTCCCCATCTGGATCCACCATCATCACCGGGTTATTTTTTGTATAGGTATACATATTATGACAAAGAATATCTCCTACAGGTCCTATTAACCCATCCGCATTGATGAATCGACCAATCTCAGGATTATAATATCTTGATTGTAGATAGTGTAGAGGAGCTTATTAAATTCTCTTGATTTATTCATATTATTGTAAATTAATTTATGTAAGTAAGATAAATAACAGATTGTATTTAGTCGTTAA
>JAWLBU010000106.1:0-3712 GCA_041687555.1 Haloplasmataceae bacterium
ACACAACTTCACAATAGTTGTGTTATATTTTTAATGAACTGATAAAACAATTTCAATAATTGTTCGACTTTTCAACTATTTTTAAGATATAAATATAACTAAAAGTTATGATATCTAGGGTGTCTTTAAGAAAATATGTTGTTCCTTTAAATTTTTCTGTTCTAATAATAAATCCTTTATCCCCAATTTATTCCATCTACAACCCTTCCAACTAAAGACACCAATTGTCCTAGGCATGACATAAAACTGCCTTTTTTAATTCTGGTAAGCATTAATTTATAATGATAAAGAAATTTATGAATAATGACTCTTATATTCAGATTTCTAATTGAGATTAATAGATAAATTAGAAGGTTATGACTAAAGGAGTATTTTAATAAATATTATTATTAAAATTTAATAATTACTAATCGTATAAACTGAGTTAATATTAATATTTATTATCACAGGTTTTTTAATTACATGCTAAGTGAAATAATTAAATTCTTAGTATTTGTTATTAATTATTTTAGGTATAAATAAAAAAAGAAACGATTCAATTTGGGAAAAAATAAACAATTCTTTACAACAGTTGTGAAGTTGTGTTATATTTGAATAAAATGAATTTTTAGATAACAAATTTTGACAAATTTCGACAAACGTTCGTTTTTTATATTAAATAAGAGGTGAAAATATGGTAAAAAAAGGTTATGAAATTGGAGTAGACTTAGGTACAGTAAATACTTTAGTTTATGTTAGAGGAAGAGGCATTGTTTATAACGAACCTTCAATAGTTGCTTTTGATAAGCAGACAAATAAACCTATCGCTATTGGTAAGGATGCCAACGAAATGTTAGGCAAGGAACATGTTAAAATCAATGTGGTCAAACCTCTTGAAGGAGGGGTTATCTCAGATTTTACCGGAACTAAAGTTATTCTAGAATCAGTACTAAATAAACTTAAGGATGACAATGTCGATATTAAAAAATCAACATTACTGATTTGTTGTCCATCTGAGATGACCACCAGCGAAAGAAAAGCACTTAAGGATTTAGGTAAAGAATTAAACATTAATGATGTTTTCGTCGAACAAGAAGTTAAAGCAGGAGCAATAGGTGCAGGTATCGATATCTTTCAAGCCAAGGGTTCAATGATAATAGATATCGGTGGTGGCTCTACAGATATAGGAGTACTTTCATTAGGCGATTTAGTCGTATGGGATTCAATTCGTATCGCGGGAAGATATTTCGATAATGAAATAAGAAAATATGTGAAATATAAATATGGAATGGAAATCGGGGAAAAAACAGCCGAAAAAATAAAAATAAGTTTAGGAACTTTAAGACCGGATTTAATGGAGGATAAGGAATATGTTTATGCGGGAAGAAATGCGAGCACTAATTTACCGAGTAAGAACGTAATAAAACAATCTGAAGTCCGTATGGTACTGTTAAAAGCGTTTGAATCGATAACCGCAAAGGTATTGAGATTATTTCAAGATTTACCGCCAGAATTATCAGCCGATATTTTAGAACGAGGAATTGTAGTTAATGGTGGAGGAGCTTTAATAGACGGAATAAAAGAATACTTTGAGAAGATGACCGGATTAAAGGTATCTATTTCGGAAAATCCGTTGACATCAATTGCGGAAGGTACAAAAATATTATTAAAGAATAGAGGTAACTATTTAGTAAAACCAATAGATTAATAAATTGTGAAAAGGAAGGCCATCCATATAAGTTATTCTCATGAAATGAGCGTAATTAAAATATTGTGATATTGCTAGGGTAGAAATATGTTTATAAAGTTATTTAAACGGAAGATCGTGATTTTTATCGCATTAATTGAACTGCTATTATTAGTGTTTTTTAATATTGTCAATTTCTTAGTAGAAAAAAACTTTAATTATATAATGATTAATATTCGTTTTACATTATTACTTTTATGCATTAATTTAATCATATTAACTAACAAATTAAAAAATAAAAAACTATTTATAGGTCTTTTTAGTATCGGTGTAACATTACTATATTACTTATTTGAATTATATTTTAGTAAATTAAGTAGCTATAAACTGCCTATTTATAGTCTTATACTTATTGCCTTAGTATTGATGATGTTAGGAATTAATGATGTACATAATGAACGATTAAGTTTTATCAAAAAAATAAAAAATCTGACTTTTTATGATCCAGTCACAGGTTTACCTTCAAAAAATATTATATTAAAGACTTGTCCAATAAAGATAATTATTAATTGTCGTAATAAAAAATGCCACTATTTTGAAGGTAATAAAAAAATATTAAATAAGCAAATTACTGCAGTAATGTTAATAGATATTGATGATTTTAAAATGATTAATGATAATCTTGGAAGTAAATATGGAGATATTTTATTGAAATTAGTAGCTGAAAGATTAAAAACCTTAGTCCGGGAAAATGATATAATTATCCGTCATTCAGCAGATGAGTTTTTATTGATTATAAATGATATTCAGTATGAAAATGATGTCGCAAAAATAACCGAAAGAGTATTAAGTAGAATAAGACAACCTTTTATTTTACCTAATAATAAGGTTAATATTACTTGTAGTATTGGACTAGCATTAATACCACAACATGGTGATTATATAGATGACATAATAGAAAAAGCAGATATCGCCATGAATAAGGCAAAAAAGGAAGGTAAAAATCAATATTTTATCTTTAATAATGATCTAAAAGATTCTTTTATAAGCCTTTATGAAAGAATACACGAATTAAAATCTGCCGTTAAAAATGATGAGTTTGTGGTTCATTACCAACCTAAAGCCTATACTGAATCAAATATAATATTTGGATTAGAGGCTCTTGTGAGGTGGAATCATCCCAAATTAGGCATAATTTATCCTAATGATTTTGTCCCATTAGCTGAAGAAATCGGAGTAATACGGGATATCGATCTAATTGTTTTAAAAAAGGTTTGTAAACAAATAGATGATTGGATTAATGATAATAAATTACCTTATAATATAACCGTCAATATATCACCAATCTTTTTTATGGATGATGACTTTATTGAAAAGATTGATGAAACGCTGTCGAATTTTAAATTAGATCCTTCATATTTAGGAATAGAAATAACAGAAACAGTCGGGATTAAAAATTACGAAGATACCAGAAAAAAAATAGATGAATTAAAAACAAGAAAGATAACAGTATACTTAGATGATTTTGGTAAAGGCTATTCATCATTATGTTATCTAAAGCATTTTCCCGTTGATTATTTAAAAATAGATAAAAATTTTATTGACGGAATCAATGTTAATCGGATAGATGAAGAAATAATAACGTATATCAATAATATTTGCTCAATGTTAGGAATCAAGGTTATTTCAGAAGGAATTGAGACCATAGAGCAGCTTAATTTTATAAGAGATAAAGGTTGTCATGGCTATCAAGGGTATTTATTAAGCAAACCTAAAGATATAAATGAACTAAATTTATATTAATTAAAATGTTTAAAATCTTTTAATGTTATACCATAGGGTGTCTTTAAGAGAATATGTTATTTTAAAAAAATTAGAACTGATGATAAATCCCCAATTTTATTCCAGTCTACAACCCCTAAAAACTAAAGACACCAGTTGTCCTAGGCATGACATAAAACTGCCTTTTTAAATGTATATTTATTTTCTATAGCATATGATTTATTTATTATATATTTATTTATAAAAAAATATGGAAATAGAAAT
>JAWLBU010000107.1:0-3672 GCA_041687555.1 Haloplasmataceae bacterium
ATAACACCATCTTAAGTAAGCCTGTTGAATATTCCAACTATATGCCTAATATGGTAAGTGGTGAAATCCCTATTGCCTTCGGTGATTTTAGTTACTATTGGATCATCGAACGTCAACCACTTACGATTAAAGTTCTACATGAAAGATACCTTATTAATGGCGAGATTGGGTTCGCTGGATGTGAAAGATTAGATGGTAGACTTATCCTTCAAGAAGCAGTTAAACTTCTGAAAATGGCTTCGTAATAACTTTTGTTTAGTGGGAAGGGGGGGTAAAATCTCTACAACTTTTTCTATAAACAACGGGCGGGGGGCATCACGCAAAAAGTCGCAGTTTCAAACGGGGTATATAGAAAGTATAGGTTATTATGTCGGTAATTAGAGCAAGGATTTGAATGAAATTGGCAAACCTGAAATTTCTGATACAATAAAGGAGAAACACTAACAAGCTGACGAGTCTAACAAGATTAAAACAATATTTGTGACCGTTATCCTAAATGAAATTGCGAAATAACTTGAAAACCAACTCGCTCATGGGTTTGATAGAACTAAAGTACACGCCTTTATTTATGGAAATGGAACTCGCGATAGTCCTACATATTTTAAACGCCACAGTAACGTAAAAATCGGTTTAACAGCCTTTTAATTCTCAGTTTTAAAACTAAAGTACAGAAAAATACAGTGTGGATTATGGATGATGAAACCACACCTCATTCTACAAACATAGTTAAAAGGGTAAGAACAGAATAGACATCTGAATTCTTACCCTATTTTTATTTAGCTCAGTTTATTCATGTAATTTATATTGCGTAAACGTCATGCTAAAATTGATTTTAATTGCCAAAAAACAATCTTTTTAAATGTTTTTAAGGGCCATTTTTAGCCCAAAAAATATGCCTTAGACTAGATTAATTCCAACTGTAATATTTATAATTGGAGTTTTAACTTTTATTCTAGTTATTTATATTTTTTCTAAATATTCCTTTGCTTTAGCTGAGAATCAATATTTATCTATTTTTTTTAATAAGTAACATCATCCCAAATTTCTCTTATTCTCTTACCTTCAATTCTAAATTTATCAAGCAACTCAATTATTGAGGGATAATTTTCACTTTGCTCAGATACTTTTTGTTTTCCATTATACTTAGTTATGTACATAGCAGTTACGTTAGGAAGGCCGTGATCAACTTGGTATAACGTATTATTGTAAAAGAACCAAGCTTCTTCGTTTACCAATAACATCAAAACATATTCTTCATATGTTATTTTCTGCTTCCTATTATATTTGTCCCAAATAAGTTCATATTTTTCCATAAAAGTCAATTTATCATATGGCTTAAGTTTTAATTTTATCTTTCTTTCTTTAGATGTTATCATAATTTTACCTCCCACTTAATAGCCACCATATTAGTTCAATATAGTTCCAGTGACCAGTAGTTCTATTTGCCATATCTCCACCTGGAATTCCATGATAATGGTTAGATCTTATATTCCCATGTGGATAATCAAAATCATATAACAAGTTACCTTTTAAGTCACGGTATCTATACCCCTTTATATTCATTCCATCATGGCTAAACCCTACTTCCCTTGTTGCACGTAAACTGTAGGATCTTCCTGCTATTTGCCCTACACTGGAAGCAATATTCAGCCCCAAATAAGTCCAACCATATTCAGAATCACTCTTACCCGTCCATCGTTGAATATAGTTTGTTCCTGTTACTGCATTGGCAATTTCATTTGCACCAAATGCCATTGTTGCTCCACCAACTAACATTAGTCCAATGCCACCAATTAGACCAGGAAGTCCTAACCCCGTTATAGACATACCTGTCGAGAAAGCTCCCCATCCATTTGCTATAGATGATGCTCCACCAATCGCTTGACCTATTGATGGGGAAACTGCATTAGCAATTAATCCTAACGAGCCACCAATAATCAAGCTAGCTCCTATTCCTTGTGCTCCTGGTACAAAACATAATGCTATGCCTCCAACAACTTTTGCACTTGATATTGCCCAACTCCACCAAGGAGCATAACCACTAGGATCAACCATCATCACCGGGTTATTTTTTGTATAGGCATACATATTATGACCAAGAATATCACCAGTTTGACCTATTAATCCATCCGCATTAATAAACCGACCAATCTCAGGATTATAATAACGACTGTTTAGATAGTACAATGATGTCTCGACATCCTTGTAAAACGGACCCAATTATATTTTAAATAATAAAGTAATTGATAATAATTAAAATAATTTTTAATTTATTATTTGCCCCCTTCACCTACAAAATGTAAGGGGGCTTATTTTGAGATCGTATATTAATTTAATTAATACTTGATTAATATTCAAATTCATTTCTTTATCCTACATGAAATATTTGTAAGATCATTCTTGCTTTTAGAGTACAGCATCACATGTTAATAAAACCCTCTCCAAGTTTCTAAAGAATGGTGCGATTACTTAATTAGACTTTAATTCCGAAAAATTCACCTTTTTTATTAATTTCTGCCTTTATAACCTCTGCCAATGCTTTCAAAACTTTATTTCTACTCCACCAAAAGAATGGGTTTCTGAAAAACAAGATTTTATTATGTTTGTCCCATATCTCCTTTTCAATCGAACTGACATCTATAAGGTGTTCACATAAGTTTTCTCGAACTTTGCTAAATTCCTTAGCATAGTAAAAATCCAGCTCTCCTCGCTGTGGTAAATTATGAATAGTAAAGCATCCGCTATCGTTATAATAACTATGCGTAAATACCTGCCAGTTTCCACCATAGCAATTATTAAATTCTTGATATACATGCTTAAGACCATAGTCTTTTACAAGAAAATCAAACTGTTTATCTATATCCATACTTTACCTCCTATAAGAAATAATTAACTGGCAACTTCCAAATATTTCTCGTTTGCCACGTTGCTAAGACAAACCTTTCTGTCCCATACCATAAGCCTCTTCCTCTATGCGTTGTTGTAATCCCAATGTCAATTACTGTGTAACCTTTTCTAAGTTTCCCAAATAACCATCCACCATTATGTGCAGCTGAAAGACCGTTAGCTAAAGGCTTGGAAAAACTTGCAACTCTATCATATCCTTTCCATACATCATAAAGGTTATCAGCTTTGCCTATAAGATTTGCTGTATCCGTCACCCTATTCATACTTCGACCAATCATTGTTACTTTACTCAAATCATTAATATTGTCAACTTTGTTAATCGCATTCGCAACGTCAAGTGCGTTATCAACTTTATTTCCAGTTTTGATTACTTGTCCAGCTCCGCTTGGAACAAATGGAATTACTGCAAAGACGATATCAACTCCCAAAGCAGCCCAATTTTTCCAATCTTTATAACCCTCATTTGCGATTAAATCATAAATACCCCAAGCAATAAATACTCCATCAAATACATAGTCCCAAAAATAGCCACTTGGGTCGACTCTCATCACTGGATTATTAGAAGTATACGCATACATATTATGTCCTAATAAATCCCCTTGTGCCCCTAGTAATGCATCCGCATTGATAAACCGTCCAATCTCAGGATTATAATATCGACTGTTAAGATAGTACAATGATGTCTCGACATCCTTGTAAAACGGACCCCATTATACTAATAATCGCAATAGTTGTTGTATATTTGTGAAATACAAAAGATTTCAA
>JAWLBU010000108.1:0-3604 GCA_041687555.1 Haloplasmataceae bacterium
TAATGTTACAGGATTTAGAAGAACATGAACATAATCACTCGGAAGAATATTATTATGAAATTAGAGATTTAGATAGAAGCACTGAGTATGTTTCTTTACCTATTTGGAAAAAAGCATCTCGGACTATTTATCTTAATAAAAGTTGTTTTAATGGACTTTACAGAGTAAATAGTAATGGATATTTCAATGTTCCTTCAGGTAAAAAGAAAAAAGTTCAAACTTATGATAAAGATAATATATTAAAATTACATAACTATTTTATAAATAGTAGAATCAACATATTATCTGGTGACTTTACTAAAGCTGTAGAAAATTCTCAAGCTAGTGATTTTGTTTACTTTGACCCACCTTATGACCCAATTGATAATAAAGATTCATTTACATCCTATTCAAAGTTTAACTTTACTAAAGAAGACCAAAGAAGACTCGCTGATTTATTTAAACAACTATCTAATAAAGGTGTATATGTAATGTTAAGTAATCACAATACAGAATTTATCAATGAATTATATAAAAATTACAATATTCATGTTGTTAAAGCTAAAAGAATGATTAACTCAGATGCAAAAGGTAGAGGAAATGTTGAAGAAGTTATTGTAACAAATTATTAATCGGAGCGGATAAAAATGGAATTACAAATTCCTAATAATAATATATACTTTGAAGATGATAACTTCATCCTTTTGTATGGTGACTCATTAAATTTGCTAAAGAAGTTATCACCTAAATCTATTGATACAATTTTTGCAGATCCTCCTTATTTTCTAAGTGGTGATGGTATAACTTGTCATTCTGGTCAAATGGTCTCAGTTCGTAAAGCAGATTGGGATGAGGAGATTAATGTACATGAAAAATTAGAATTTAATCGCAAATGGATTGGATTATGCAAAGGAGTTTTAAAAGATAATGGTACCATATGGATTTCGGGTACTTTCCATAATATTTATACAATAGGAGTAGCGCTTGAACTAGAGGGCTTTAAGATCATTAATAACATCACTTGGAAAAAACTCAATCCACCACCAAATATAGCTTGTAGAGCGTTTACTCATTCAACTGAAACCATTCTATGGGCTAAAAAAGATGATAAGAAAGCTAAACATTTATTTAATTATCATTTAATGAAAGAAATGAATTTTGGTAAACAGCTGAAAGATGTTTGGGAATATTCCATGACAAAACCTTCTGAAAAAAAGTTTGGAAAACACCCAACTCAAAAACCTTTAGAATTATTAAAAAGAATCATTCTAGCATCAACATTGGAAGGATATATAATATTGGATCCTTTTAATGGAAGTGGTACCACCGGTATTGCTGCCACAATATTAGGAAGACAATATATCGGTATAGATAATGTAGAGGAATACTTAGAAATAACTAAGAATAGATATTTAGATTACAAGAATAAAGGAGAGTAATTGTTTGTGAGAGATTTTAATAAATGGTTGAGTACCTTCAGGGAAAGTATTGCGAGTTATACATATTATGTAGACTTTAACATCGTTTATAATAATGTTGAAAATATCAAAGTAGAATTAAATATTTTGAATTCATTAGTAGGATCTAAAGATATCGAAAATGACTTCGAAAATATTATAAAACGGTATCCAGAAGTACTTAAATGCATTCCCATTCTTTTAGCAAAAAGAGAAATGGAAATTTATGCTGAAGATGAAGAGGGATCTTTTATTTTTAATTTTATTAATCAAAACTATTCTATAAAAGATTATAAAATGTTTATGAGAAAGACTGGATTATTTGAATTAATATCAAAAAGAATTGTAAACAATTTAGTGGATTATGTTTTAGGTGTTGAAACAGGTCTTAATTCTAATGGTCGTAAAAATAGAGGTGGTCATCTTATGGAAGACCTGATAGAAAAATACCTAAAAAAATATAAACTAGAATATTATAAAGAAATGTATATCAAGGATATAGAGGATAATTGGGGATTAGACCTCTCAAAGATATCAAATCAAGGTAAAACAAGTAAAAGATTTGATTTTGTAGTTAAGACAGAAAATTGTGTTTATGGAATCGAAGCTAATTTTTATACATCAAATGGTTCTAAATTAAATGAAACTGCTAGAAGTTACAAAATGATAGCAATTGAATCAAATGATATTAAAGATTTTAAATTCGTTTGGTTTACAGATGGATATGGTTGGTTCACAGCAAAAAACAATTTAGAAGAAACCTTTGATGTATTAGAAAATCTATATAATATTAATGATATTCAAAACGGTATATTTAAAAAATTATTTATATAACATATAAAAAAATCATCTCAAAGGTGTATAAAATAATTGAGGTGATTTTTTTGTTATATAATGATGATTGTTTAGTTATCCTTAAAAATATACAATCAAATAGCATAGATATGATATTTGCAGATCCGCCTTACTTTCTGTCTAACAATGGTCTAAGTATAAATAGCGGCAAAATTGTCTCGGTCAATAAAGGTGAATGGGACAAACCAAAACATTATGATAATATTATAGAATTTACAAGAAATTGGTTAAGTGAATGTTTTCGAGTATTAAAAGATGGCTCTACAATATGGGTGACAGGAACAAGCCATAACATATTTTATGTTCACGATATTATGAAAGAAATTGGCTATAAAATAATAAATATAATCATATGGCATAAGCTAGATCCAACTCCTTTGATCTACAAAAATAAATTTAGATTTTCTTATGAATTTATTATTTGGGCTAAAAAAGGAATAAGTCATTACTTTGATTATGAATATACCTATAAAATAGGTAATGAAGAAATGCATGATGTTTGGAATTTACCTTCTGTTTCACTGAAGGAAAAAAAATATGGTAAACACCCTACACAAAAACCTGAATGTTTATTGGAAAGAATTATATTATCGTGTACAAAAAAACACGATGTTATTTTAGATCCTTTTATGGGGAGCGGAACGACATGCGTAGTAGCAAAAAGATTAAACAGAAAATATATTGGTATAGAAAAAGTTAAGGAATACTTTGAAATTGCTAAAAAAAGAATTGATAATCAAAAAGAGTTATAATTATATATAAATGGAAGTTAACTTTTATATGATATTCTGGAGGAAATACTAAATGATATTAACTATTCTGTTTTATATGTGATAACTATTTGTGCCATTCATTTTGAATGTACTCCTTCTGATATATTCATTGCTGTCGATATACCGCAATGAATATACAGAAGGAGTTTTCATTTTTAATATTAACCGCTAGAAATTTTACTGAGCCCCCTGTCTAACTGGAGGTTTTCTTAGCAATAAATTGATATTTATAAATATAAATTAACATTATACAAATAATAATACATAAAGAATTGATGACAATAGACTGTAGACCTTCTCTAATAACTCAATTATACTAAAACAAAGTAGAAATGAGGGTATTATATATCAAGAAATAGAAATAATTATTTGGAGGGAAATTAATTGAAATTAAAGGATGCCAAAAATGCTTTAGAACCTTTATTATATAAGCCATTTGAAAGTAAGCGTCAATTCCTTTACATATTGACAAAAATAAAAACCCCACTCAGTCTGTATAACTTAAGTGGGGGTCATTATTTATTTAATTTACAAGATTCC
>JAWLBU010000109.1:0-3552 GCA_041687555.1 Haloplasmataceae bacterium
AAACGTAAAATATATGTAGACGGTTCGCAGTTAAAAAAACTGCCCGAAAATGAATATTACTACCATGAATTAATCGGTTCGAAAATTTATAATCAAAGTGAACTTGTCGGTATTGTCAAGGATGTTGTTAATTATGGCGCCAGTGATATTATTGTCGTATATGATAATCATAATCATGAAATAATGATTCCTTTTGTTGATGATTTTATTAAAGATGTCGATGTAAAAAATAAAATCATCCGGATTGATGTTATCGAGGGTTTGTTGAATAATGAGGATTGATATTTTAACTTTATTTCCAGAAATGATAAAATCAGTAATAAAGGAATCGATCATTGGCCGGGCAATAAAAGAAAATAAAATTGTGATAAATGTCATTAATTTCCGCGATTTTTCAAATAATAAACATAATAAAGTCGACGATTATCCTTTCGGGGGCGGAAAAGGCATGCTTATCGGGATTCAACCGATATATGACGCCTTACAAAGCATTGATAAAAGTGAAAAGACAAAAATATTGTTAACGAGTCCCCAGGGAGAAAGATTTAATCAGGATAAAGCCAAGGCTTTAAGTTCGGAAGAACATCTCATTATTATTTGCGGTCATTATGAAGGAATAGACGAGCGCGTAAGAGAATATCTGGTGGATGAAGAGATATCCGTCGGTGATTATGTGCTGACCGGCGGTGAATTGCCGGCTCTGATTATTGTCGACGCTGTCGTAAGACTGATAACGGATGTACTCAGTGAAAATTCCGCGGAATTTGAATCTTTCTCGTTAAAACTGCTGGAATATCCGCAGTACACAAGACCAAGCGATTTTAAAGGAATGAAAGTGCCGGATGTATTATTATCGGGTAATCATCAATTAATCGCAAGGTACCGTCTAAAAGAGTCATTAAGAAATACTTATTTAAAAAGACCGGATTTATTGGATAATTATCCTTTCAGCGAGGAAGAAAAAAAATTATTGGAAGAAGTTATCGCCGAAGAGCGACAAAAGCAAAAAAACAGTTGATAATTAAGCTAAAATATGATAAGATATTTTGCGTGTTAATAATTAATAACGATTACAAGCAATGTTCCGCTGGAAATCATATATTCTATGAACATTGAAAAGATAAGGAGTGTTACTAGTGAGTCAACAATTATTAAACGAAATTACAAAAGATTATATGAAAAATGATATTCCGCGGTTTCGTCCCGGTGACAACGTAAAAGTATCTATAAGAATTAAAGAAGGCGAACGTGAAAGAGTTCAAGTCTTTGAAGGTTTGGTTATCGCCCGTCGCGGCAGTGGTATCAGTGAAACATTCACCGTGCGGAAAATATCTTACGGTATAGGTGTAGAACGTACTTTTCCGATTCATTCGCCGTTTATTGAGAAAATTGAAGTTTTACGTCGCGGTAAAGTACGAAGAGCCAAATTATTCTACATTCGTAGCTTGTCTGCGAAAGCTGCACGTATTAAAGAACTCAGATAGCAGTATAAAAGAACTTGGTGAATCACAAGTTCTTTTTTCCTATTCTCATTTATAAAACCTGACTTTAGGAATAAATTGAAAAAAATGGTGCTAAACATCAAAATTTGTAGTTTAGCATCATTTTTAATTGCGATTCATCGAGAAAATAGTTAGTAATTGGGAGTTTCAAATCAGCTGCCAGACTTTTAATAAAATTAGAAGAAGCTGTGATATTAACGTATTTATTATGTTCCAATTTTACAACCCGGAAATCACGGATGAATTTAATAATTTTTTCTGTGCAATATTTATTCTTTAGTTCTTTGAACTGTAGAAGTCTGATAAGGAGTACGGAAAGATAACAGATTAGGAAATGACCATGAATTGATTCTGTTTTATGTAGAAATACTGGACGTGCATCAAGATAGCTTTTCATTACTTTAAATGACTCTTCAATCCTCCAAAGGTTATGGTAAGTGCTATATATGTCATCTGACTTCATTTTAAGTTCTGATGTGACAAGAAGGTTATAGCCGGCTAACTTTAAATCATCATCAATAGCTTTCTGATTAATGTCAACTTTTACTTTGCCATCTGTTACATTACCTTTAATGTCAGTAGAACTAAAAATGACATATTTACTGCATTCACCGTATTCATTCTTTTTAACCTGGGCGGCTTTTAACATCTTAGCCTTTTCAACCATCTTGTTTATCTCATACTTCTTTTTTTCCGCTAGTTTAGGGTTGTATGTAGCAACTCTTTTTTCTTTTAGTTTTACGATATGTTTTTTACCATTTTCGTCTGTGTAGGTATAAGGAAATTCATCAATACAAGATTTAATCTTATAGAGAAGAGTGCCATCGCTGTCAATAACTTTTTTATAGCCATCCTCTAAAAGAATCCAGGTCTTTTCCGTCTCCGGGAGTTGTTTTACCGATTTTGAGAATAGATAGCCATCTTTGTTTTTTATGGCATTAATGATATTTTCGGAACAGTTTAAACCTTTATCTGCAACATGTACTGTTTTACCGGATATTCGGTTACGTTCTTTAAGTTCTCTTATGACATCACGGATGATTGGCTTCTCGCTTTCGTTGCCAGGGTAAAGCTTCATGCCGATTGGAATCTGGTTAGAATCAAGCAGTAAGCCAAGCCCAATAATAGGATCACTCCTGTTTTCTTTTGAAGGACCCTTTTTCCTGTATTCATCTTCTTTATCAATCTCAAAATAGAAATTTGTACAGTCAAAATATGTAGTAGATGTATCAAAATGGTATTTTAGGTTAACCTGATGGTTGAAGATTTCGATAATCTTTTCATATTCACTTCCAATATACTCAACGCCATCAAGGATTTGGTCATAGGAAAGACCATAGGTTTCATATAACTTAGGAATAACGTCATGACAGGTTCTATTTTTTGAGCAAGGGACAACTACTCTACTATAGATAAGAGCTTCCAACAAATCAGAAAGACGAAAACGAAAACCTTTGACAGATTGCATCAAATCAAAATAATTAGAAAGATGTAAGCTATCATAAATACTTTTTAAAAGGAAATAACCTAAGTAATTTTCAGGTGATTCACCAATCTGCTTAACTTTATTTTCTTCTTTAATACGCTTTGATTCGTTGTTCATTTGAGCGACGATATCAGAATAATAAGCAATAGGATCAGGAATACCCGAATTGATAAGATCTTGTACATAGCCAAGAGATTTATAAGATCTATGAGAGGTTTGTTTTTTGTCAGGATTGTAGAATGATTCATAAATTTGAAGATAGACACCTTTTTTAAGGAAAGATTTTTTAAGGAAATAAGCCATAAAACACGCTCCTTAACACCATTTAACACCATTAATTATAACATAGAATAAATATTTTTTCAAGTATTATTTAAATAAAAAAAGCGTTTATTTACGCAACTTTTCGGTATCTTATATATTAGTATCTCCTAAAAATTCTGGTGCTAAAAGTCTAAAGACGGGTTGGTGATATAGAAAATATGACTGCGGTTTTGCCGTTCGTAAATCGCAAAACTTGCGATGAAATCGTTATTCGTTATTTAAATAATCATGGCTACTTTG
>JAWLBU010000110.1:0-3531 GCA_041687555.1 Haloplasmataceae bacterium
TATTTTTCGAAAAATGCATTTATTTGAGCCTCCGTAAGCTCTTTTACCTTTTCATGTGGTTTATACAATAACTTATTGATCAAACGCTTATCTATAAGTGTAGATTAGCACTTTAATTACTTCGTTAATTTTCAAATTATTTACTGTTGTAACTGATAAAATAGAGAGAGCCAATAACGATAAATAAGAGAGAGCCATCTATTTACTAAATTTATCCAACTAAATATAATATATTTGTCGAATATTATTATATTTAGTGGAGGATAGAAAGGTGGACAAATTAGAATTGTACTATGAAATTGTAAGATTAAAGAGATTAGGGTTTAGCGAAAGAAAGATATCTAAGACATTAGGAATATCTAGAAATACTGTTAAGCTATATTTAAACAAGAGTGGAAGTGAAATGGTTTCTTATCTAGAAGGATTTAAAATAAGAACTAAGAAATTAGAAAAATATCATAATATCATATTAAATTGGTTAAATGAATTTAATGATATGACTTCAGCACAAGTATATGATTGGTTGAGGGAACATTATAAAGATTTTAATGTCAGTGAAGGCACAGTAAGAAACTATGTTAGACAACTTAGAGAAATATATAATATATCTAAAGTAAGTAAAGGAAGACCATATGAAGCTTTAGATGATCCCGAAAAAGGCTTACAAATGCAAGTTGACTTTGGTTATCATAAGGCTAAGAAAAATAATGGTGAAGTTGTAAAACTATGGGTAATCGGATTTGTATTATCGAATTGCCGATATAAATATGGAGAATGGTTGGACAGGCCCTTTACTACCCGTGATGTCATAATCGCACATGAAAGAGCGTTTAATTTTTATGGTGGTATGACGAAAGAAATCGTTTATGATCAAGACCATTTAATATCAGTTGATGAAAATCTTGGTGATTTAATGTTAACTGAAGAATTTCAAAAGTATGTTAAATTACGCCAATTTAAAATATATCTATGTAGGAAAGCTGATCCAGAGTCAAAAGGACGAATAGAAAACGTTGTTGGTTTTATAAAACATAACTTCGCTGATCATCGAATATATGATAATATTGATAAATATAACGAAAGATTTTTACGATGGTTAGATAGAACAGGTAACTATAATGTTCATAATACAACTAAAAAAAGACCGGTTGAAGAATATACCCTTGAAAAGCCATATCTTCAACCAGTCCAGTCGCTAGAACTATATAACGACAATAAAATTATAACACGCGATGTCAGAAAGGACAATACCGTCTATTATGAATCAAATAGATATAGTGTACCTACTGGGACATATAGTAATTCTGAACGGGTTCAAGTTTATTTGACTATAACTGAAAATAATAAGCTTATTATTAGAGATAAACTTCATGGTAGAATTCTTGGTAATCATCAAATATCATTAGAAAAGGGTAAACTAATTCAAGATAGATCACATCTTAGAATCAGGGATAAGGGTATTGAAGATTTAATCAATCAAATCGGAGCTTTTTTTAACCCAGATTTAAAGGCTAGGGAATATTTAAAGAATATTAAAGAAAAATATCCAAGATATATTAGGGATCATTTAAGTGTTATTAATAAGTTAATCGATACAAAATCACCAGAATTACTAAATCAATCAATGAAATTATGTATCGATAAAAATTTAATAAGTGCTAATGACTTAAAGGATGTCATAAGTCAATTAGAAAAACAAACTATCTCAATACCAGTTGAAACTAATGAAAGAGTTATAAAACAAGTTTCATTTGATGAATTATATGAAAATTTTACTACTGAAAAAAGACCAATAAATAATTATGTTGATATCTTAAAGGGGATAAATTAAATGATGAATACAAATGATTTATTAAAAAAACAAATGCGAACACTCCGAATTACAGAGGCTGCATCTGTTATAGATAGCCTATTGATTCAATCAGAACATGGTCAAGATTCTTATCAAGTGTTTTTAAATAAAGTATTAGATTATGAATTGAAAAAACGTGAAGAAAGAAAAATACAAAAATTATATAAGCTAGCAAGATTTCCTTTTAATAAGACACTAGATGATTTTAATTTAGAAGAGCAACAATCTCTTAGTCTCCAACAACTAAATCAACTAAAGGAGTTAAATTGGATTGAACAGGTTTATAATATAATTTTATTAGGGCCTCCGGGCTTAGGGAAAACGCACATAGCTGTTGGGCTAGCTGTAGAAGCAATAAATAAGGGTTACCAGGCTACATTCATATCGATGGGTGACTTGGTTAAAGTACTAAATACACAAGATTTATTAACAAAATCTAAAAACACAATAAAACGAATATTAAAATCAGATTTAGTAATAATTGATGATTTAATGTACATGGCAATGAATGGGCAGGAAGCTAATTTATTTTTTCAATTAATTAATAAGTTATATAATAAAAGTTCAATTATAATAACATCAAACAAAGGGCCAGATGAATGGGGAGAATTAATGGGTGATATAGGAATAACGACAGCTATACTAGACCGATTAATTCATAAAGTTGAAATCATACACTTGAAAGGTGATAGTTATCGTATAAAGCATCGTCAAACTATTTTCAATAATTAAATTTGGGTGGCTCTCTCTTATTTAACGAAAATGGCTCAATACTATTTAATGAAATTGGCTCAAAACTACTTGACGGTCACACTTAAAACAAATATAATTCAATATACCTAAAAAAGCAAGAATAGATTGAAAATTCTTGCTTTTAATATATAACACTTATTCAAATTATTAATTTTATTGATTTTTATTATTATTTAATCTTTAATACAAAAGCCTCATATGGTCTTAACCGATTTTGATAAATTTTTGTATCTTCGTAATTAGAAATTAGAATTTCTAGGGCGGTATACTCTATATTAAGAGGAATATTATGACTAGTAAAATTCCCGATAACTAATAATTCGTGATTTTCATCATATCGTTTATATGCGAAAATACTTTCGTTATTTTCTAATAATAATTGATAATTTCCATAAATAATCGTATCACTGTATTCACTATTTTTTCGTAAATTGATTAACTTTTGATATGTATAGAAAATTGAATTTCGTTCTTTTAACGCATCCTCTACATTAATATCAATATAATTGGAATTAACTTTCAACCAAGGTTTTCCTTTAGTAAATCCTGCATTTACCTCACGATTCCATTGAAATGGTGTTCTAGCATTATCTCTTCCCATGGCGTAAACGCCCGTCATAAATTCATCATGACTCAATAGTTTCTGTTCGACTACAAAATCTTGGTATGATCCATGAATTTCAACATCATTATATTCTTTTAAATCGGAAAATTCAACATTCGTCATACCAATTTCTTCACCTTGATATATATATGGTGTTCCTTTCATTAGATGAAGAACTATTCCTAACATCTTCGCACTTTCATGGCGATATTCTTCATCATTTCCCCAGCGTGATACAATCCGTGGTAAGTCGTGATTATTCCAGAATAGGGAGTTCCACCCTTCTTTTAAATCTGTTTGCCATTTTGATAATACTTGTTTT
>JAWLBU010000111.1:0-3517 GCA_041687555.1 Haloplasmataceae bacterium
ACCGGCTGAACGCCTAAAGAACCTAAATCGGTGATAAACAAACTCGTATGAAACGGACTGACCCGATTAATGATTTTAGGCATTTTTCCATGATGGTCTAACCAGGTAATCAGTCTAACTATCGCTCTGACCAATATTCCCGGACACATCATAATCAGTTTTGCCGTTTTATCGGTATCATTTTTACTGTCCTGCTTTTTGTTTTCCATCAATGCATTGTCGATTTTTTCAACAACATCATATATTGTATCGGTCGGTTCAAATTTTATCTTAACCGTAGTTTCGGGGCTGTCCTCACTCATGTCCCGCTTTAGGGCTAAACTAATGTATATACCGTTTCTGGCAAACAGCTTTCGTCCTGAAACAAACCGGTTAAGTCTGGGTTTCTGGGCCAGTGTTCTGACCATTGCCGCACACATAACATGTAAAAATCTGATATTAAGGTTTTCTGCTCTTTTTTCCGAAATATATTTTTCAGTTTTGTCAATGATAATCTTATCATTAAAATAAACCTGAGAGTCAACCCTTGATTTCATTATATATGGTACTATTTTATAGAATGGATCAATTTTTTTAAGTAATCTACCATCATAGCGATCACCAAAACGTCTTCTTTGTTTCTTCATTGTTATCTCTCCCTAATAAATCTGTTACTATTATATCATATCATATTATAATTAAAAATAAAAATAAGTGAAAAAAATACCAACTTTAGTTGGTATTATTTTTGTTTAATCGGTTTCATCGTCGGGAACAACAAAACATCCCGGATACTTGAAGAATTGGTAAATAACATTACGAGACGATCAAGTCCGATACCGATTCCGCCGGTCGGGGGCATACCATATTCCAAAGCTTCAACGAAATCCTCATCCATTTCATTAGCTTCATCATTCCCCAATTCTCTTTCTTTTAATTGTCCCGACTTTTACAGTTATTTATTTAAAAAAAAACCATAGTAATTGTAAACTAAGGGCTTTAAGGTTTTTTAATTCATAAAATTATGTTATGCTAATTTGATGCTCTTTAAAAATTGATTAAATACTTCTTGTCTTAAATAAACATTGTAACATTCTGTTCCAAATAATTCTTGTATAGCCTTGTAGTCAAGTGCGATTTCGTCTTCTTCAGAGAAGGCTAAAGTTTCTACTATTTCTCCCTTTTTGTTTTTTACCTTTTTAAAAGCTAATGAGCCACCTACATCATCCAATTGTACTATTCCACCTTTTAAAACCCGGCATGTTGCAGCATTGAGTGCCCTAGATATCCGTTCGGCAGATAAGGCTTTGTTTCCCATATATTGTTGGATAATACGAATAATTAGAAGAGATACAAAGCATATTAGAAAATGTGCCCTGATATGTTCATTAGTTCTTACACATACCGGTCTAGCATATAAATCAGATTTTAATATCTTAAAGGACTGTTCAATTCGCCACAAGCCGTGATATACTTCACGCATTTTTCTTTCATCATAGTCAAGTTCACTTGTGATAATACAAAAATAACCGTCAAACAAAGCATCCCGTTCTGCTTTTTCAAGGTCTACACTACGCAATTTTGTGGTATTTTCTAAAATCTCACCAGTGTCTTTATCTACTATATTTTCTTTTGTATATGCTTCTACCCCTTTTTTAATTCCGTAGACATTATTTTCAACTGATTTTTTAGCTTTTAATATTTTTTCTTCTCTTTTACGCTTTTCCATTTCAGCTTCGGCCATACTCCAGTAAAGCAGTACTTTCCTTTTTCTTATTACTGTCTCGCCATTTTCATCTTTTCCTTCATATTCTTCTATAAATAGCTTGTAGCGGTAGGTATTATCAGTATTTGAAATCCAACCATCCTCATCAAATAACTTTTCATGATATCGCTTCCCTTTCTTACCTTTTAGTATTTGTGAAAAGACAAATCCGTCACCAGCGTTTATTAATTTATTTATGTTATCTGATGTATTAATTCCTTTATCAGCTACAACAATTAATCTTCCTAATCCATATGATTCTTTTACATCTTTCATAGTTGGCTGGAGTGTCAATGAATCACTTGTGTTTCCGGGAAACATCGCCATACTGATGGGTAGACCATTTGAATCCATAAAAAGTCCCATGGTCACAATAGGAGTAGTCCGATGTTCTTTAGAAACTCCTTTTTTTCTTAAATCATCTTCATTATCTGAAAAGTCAATTTCAAAATAGTAATTAGTAACATCATAAAATGCATATGAGAGATCCCGTCCAATAATTTGCTTAACACGCTTATTTAAATGACGGAGTAATTCTACTTCAAATTTAGCGAAATGATCTAAAGCCCGATATATATCCGGAAGTGTAAATTCAAAATCCATACCATATAAACTATCTCTTTTTTGACTAGTAGCTCGTTTGGAATCTGGACTTAAAATCCTTAATAAAACTAAAAATTTAAATATATCTCCTAAAGAGTACTTACCTCTAAATTTAATAGATTTCTCATAATCCTTGATAAAAGAATCAATATCAAGTTGCTCATAAACAGCCTCTAGAAATTTATAACCATAATTATACCTTCTATTTTCTTTACTATACATCTTAGTTGTTCCAGCTGCTTCTATTCGAAGCGGCACATTTATCTTTTTATAATTAGCATTAAAATCTTCAACCATCTTCATGAAGGCATCGGGATCTTCTTGGTCTTCAAGGTAACCGAAATCTCTAACTGTTCTTTGTTTAGGAGGTAAGCCGGGACCAGGACGGTACCCTTCAACAACACGTATTTGGGTTTTAGTTTCCCCTTTAGCATTAATTCTTTTATCTTTTCTAATCATAAAAATCACCAGTTACATTATAGCACAACTTTAGCACAACGTCAATAGAAAAGTTAAAAAAAGTTAAAAAAACGCGAAATAACGCGTTTTAACTAGGTTTTATATATACTTATTTCCATTTTATACCACCAAAACTGTAAAACTCAGGTTATAACTGATTTAATGAACAGAGATAATATGCTTACATTTTACCAAACAATTAAAGACAGTGTTGAACTGGTTCAACAAAATGTGTATGTTAAAAAATATGATGAAATGATTGACAAAATTAAAAGTATTTTACCCGAATACACCGGAAGTCTTGTCAAATCCAATAAATTTATAATTATAATCGATGATAAGGATGAGGTTATCCGTAATGATGAAATAATTACCAGGGTAAGAAATGATTTAGACGCGGAAAACTTAATATTTGTAAAACATACTAACGAAGCCAAATGTTATTTGTTTTTAAAAAAGGAATACACCCATAGCGAAATTAAGGATTTTTTTAATCAGTTTTTCACTTCCAAAATAAAAATATCTGTTTATAAAAATAAAGGATGTTAATATGAGTAACAAAAAAGATAATAAAACCATTGATCAACAGGAATATCAGGCATTATTAAGAATATATAATGATGCTTTGGAAGTATATGACCTTCCTCTGATAGAAAGTAATTTTTTTCAGGAGGAACCGGCTGCTATAGAATATTGTTCACAAAGGGATTT
>JAWLBU010000112.1:0-3492 GCA_041687555.1 Haloplasmataceae bacterium
CATACAACATAGTTTAATAATTAAAAAGAGGTGAAAACCGAGTAAATACGCGGTCTCTCACCTCATTATTTTTTATAAACTGTCGAAAATGAGATTATAGCATAAAAAAACCTCCAAGAATAACCTTGGAGGTAAAATTTTAATTTTCGTACCGTAATATTTTATTTATGAGCTCATCTAACAGAGAATCAATTTCTTTAAAATTCATATGGGGTATATAATACTCTTCCAATTTGTCATGAAGACTCTTAGCTTTATTAATATAATGTAATCCCTTATACAATAATACCTCAAACAGTTCCTTGTCATCATTAATCTCATTTATATATCGTGATAAAATATTTTTATCCAATAATTCAAGCAAATTTAATTCATTATCATATTCAAAATCAAAATGATTATATTGATTATCGGCCGAAATGGATAACTTTAACTCAGGTATTAAAATATCTTCCACCTTTTCCACTTTTATTGGCGTATGATAGCATTCGACATAAAACCCTCTTTTAACCGCTTCATTAATCACTTCATTCATTAAGCTTTCACTGCTTGCTCCGACGGATTCCTTAATAACATATCTTCTATCACAATTACAGATTATCGTATCACGAAATTGGGTGATACCTAAAGGGGTCAGGGCGAAGCCAAACAAATTTCTTGTTTTCCCTACTTTGTTAGTAATAGGTATATCTTTAAACAAATCATTAATAAAATTTGCTTTTACAAGATTAAATTCATGATGTTTAAATGCTAAGCTTTCCGTTAACTCATAGGTTTGATATACCTCTTTGGCTGACTTTAAATATTGATAGGCCTTAGAAAAGTGGCGCTTTATTTCAGCATTGGTCTTTAGAATATTATCTTTATTCAATTTTATTTTTTCTTCATCCCAGTATTGTCCGAGATTAATTATTTCATCAACCGCACCGGGATTTTTCGGGTCAACTATATGCGGACTCGTTCCATCAATTAAAGCTACCTTTAGTGCCGGTATGACTAAAGCATCCAAAGAATTGGGATCCGATGAACAATGGTGGTATTCCACATTAAATTCCAGACCTGTCATTTTTTTTCCGATCTTCTTCATTATTGACGATTTCCCAACACCGGGCCCACCTTTTATGCAAAAGATATGATTGGCTTCTGACTGTGTCATTATTTGATCATAATAGGAGAAAAAGCCCAACGTAGTATTCCCCCCGGCAAAAACATGTTTTACTTTACAGGTATTTTCCATGTAAACCTCCTTATTAAATATATACTATTATATTATCCAAAATAGACGAAAATACCAATTAGGTCTTTATATGTAACTAATTTACCCATAAACACATATCATATACCGAAAATAAAATAAGGACGGTGCCGCAGGGAATGAACAATCCTATGTACGAACAGCAAATGATAAATCCCCTATTTGTATTAGGTCAGGCTTATATTCCTTTTCAACATTACGGAAATCTCTTTAATGTTAATGAGGCTTTATATAGAGGCACTATATTCAGGGATTTATATAGACCTTATAAATCACCATATCCAATAATGTATTAGGAGGATTATGTTAAGATGGGTGATATGTTAAATAGAACTGAGTTAATGAGAAAGATTCAAGAATTAAGTTTTTATGCAGTTGATCTAAATCTATTCTTAGATACACATCCAAATAATGCGCAAGCATTACAGGATTATGCTAGAGTACTTAATTCGTTACAAGATTTAAAACGGATCTATAATCAACAATATGGTCCATTAAAGAACTTTGGTGAAGCTTATGTCGGAGGTAATTTTTGGCAATGGGTAGCTGAAGATGAAAGATGGCCATGGGAAGGAGATTTAGCGTTATAATATGTGGATTTATGAAAAGAAATTACAATTTCCCGTAAATATCAGAAAGCCTAACGTTAAATTAGCCAACGCTATTTATACGCAATTTGGCGGACCAAATGGCGAATTAGCAGCCGCAATTCGCTATCTGTCTCAACGGATAAATATGCCGACGAGTAAATCTAAAGCTGTTTTAAATGATATTGGTACTGAGGAATTGGCTCATGTCGAGGTCATTCAGGCCATAATTTACCAATTGTCAAGGGGTGCCACTCCACAGGATTATATAGATGCCGGTCTTCAAGGATATTACGCTATATGGAATAATCATATATTCCCGTCAAGTCCTTTAGGAGAGCCATTTACCACAGCTTATATAAACAATACCGGAGATGCGGTATCATGTTTACATGAAGACCTTGCCGCTGAAGAAAAGGCTAGAGTGACATATGAACAGTTATTACATCTTACTAATGATCCGGATGTAATAGCACCTCTAAGCTTCCTGAGACAAAGAGAAGTGGTGCATTTCCAAAGATTTGGTGAAACACTTGATGATATACAACTTCATCAACAGATGAAAACACAATTCGTCGTGAACAAACCACAATTCTAGATAAACAATAACGTTTATAATGATTATTCATTATAAACTTTTTTATTGCTTAATGAATCTAAATCGCCCATAAATTCAAGACCCGAATTTTGCGAAATACCGGAAAATAAGATGATTTCCCTATGCAGATCAATAAATTCCACCTTTACAATGCTTGTAATACTTTCTAAAACATCCCTATTCATCTTACCGTCAACCGGTCCTTTTATCGTGATAAAGTCATTTTTATCGATAAGCGCATCAACATTTAGTTCATGGTTATTATTTTGAAAGCTCAGGTTAATTTTGTTTTTAGTGTGATTTATCTCAACCTTACTGTGATTAATCGTGGTAAACTTATATACCTTAGTATTCCATAAAAAGGCGGTTAAAAACCCGTTAAAGTAAAAACATTTAAAGGGTACCTTTCCTATAGATACTGTTAAAGCAATGTCTTTATCGGGAAAATTATTGGCCTGAACCCAGATATAATTTTCCGGAAATCTCTTGCCCCAGTTTTTTTCTATATAGATTTTACCTCCGGTAAAGTCTATTTCCTCATGATTTATCAATAATTTGCCGATTACATAACCATCTATACAACATACATGACTGTAGCATTCCATAAACGACAGATAATTATAAAAACCCATACTTCCCGGATTCCATATTGAATCAGGCCATTTGACCAAATCTACAAGTTTCAATGCACCGATTATTTGAATGTTTTTATCATAATGATTAAATTTAATCTCTTGCAGAGAAAAATAATTATTATAGATTTCTATTTTAAAAGGCTTATGGCTAAATTTAAAACTATCCACCGTATACGTAAGATATGTGGTTTCTTTTTTATTACCGTTTAAAATTTGAATAAACGAATGCCCGTCGTATTTATTTTTACCCTTAATAATGCCGGGAATGAATGCGAAAGAATGTTTGTTTTCTTTATCAGTTATCTTATAATACCAACCTTCAAAAAAGTTAGTTTTCTTTTTAGCCCCATGATATAAAGTAGGATTTAATATTTTTTTAAACATATTAACCTCCAATGACTCACTACTATAGTTTAT
>JAWLBU010000113.1:0-3227 GCA_041687555.1 Haloplasmataceae bacterium
AGTGATAATGATACTTATGCAACTTTACAAAAATTAAACATAAAGGAAAATGTAACATCAAGTTTAAGTGGTATTGAAAATAAGACAGATACTGGTTGGGATAATTTTGATGTTGAAGTAGGTTTTATGGGTTCAAATACTCAAAAATCAGCAGAAACTTCTTTTAGTGAATATATTTCAAGAGTTATTACAACACTACAAATAATTGCTGGTGAAGTATTTACAACAGAATCAGGTTCACTACATCCTGTAATAGTTGTAATTGGAATAATCACATCAATAGTAGGAATTATTTCAGTATTGATATTTTATAAATTTATAAGGACAGGAACATAAAATGGTATGGATTAATTCAGTGAATTATGCAGTATTAGGATATAATACAATAGGTGATTATCCAAATGCAACAGGGATTATGCCTATGCTTTACTCAATAAGAGATGCTATTCCATTAGGATTTACATCATTAACATTAGTTTTATTTTTTATCTTATTTGCAGGACAATATTTTATAATTAAAAATAAACAAGGAAGAGCAAGAGTATTAATAGCTTTAGTATCAAGTTCATTTACAACAACTATATTATCAATGTTTTTATTCCTTTCCACTCTCATTACTTATAAAGTATTATTATTTTGGGCTTTTTTAACTATGGTAAGTTTTATAATAATGTTGCTTTCAGATAGATTTTAAAATGGCTTTTGGTGAGGTTTTTATAAAAAATTACTTATAAATCTTAAAAAATGATGTTGCTGATTTTAGGTTTTTATATTTATTGTAATAAGGTTAATAAATATATTTATAAAGAAAAATTAATATTAAATATTATGAAAAAATCATTCTCTAAATTAAATTTCATAGGAGGTTTTAAAAATGAAACTCAGAAAATCTGCTTATGATGTAGACAATGCAGCTAATGTTATCTCTGGAGTAATGTTTGTTGCAATACTTCTTGCTGTATTGTTACTTGTCATTGCAATAATTTTCGGTCTAAGCGTCTTCGGTGATGAAGGTATTAATAACACTACTGATAATATCAGAGACAATGTTATTGATATGGTTGGTAATTTCTTTGGCTTGATGCCTACAGTTGGAACAATCTTGGCTGTTGTTATATTGATAGCAGTTATAGTTCTACTTGTTATGTATGTAGCAAGGATGAGAAATACAGGTGCTGGCAGAACTTTTGCAGGTTAAGCAAGCTAACTCATTGAAGTCCCTATACACTTTATAATTCAGTATAGGTCGGCACTGGATAACCGATTATCACCAGAGCATAAGAGGGATTTAAAATCCCTCTATCATAATCATAAAAATCACAAATCACACAAATCACCATAATATTATGAAAATCAAAATTTTAAGGATAGAGCTGAAAGGAGGTATTATTTAGAAATGGCCAGAGCAGATATAGACAGAGGGTCTAATTTAATTAGTGCTATTATAATTGTTGCTGTATTTGTAGCTGTTCTTCTACTTTCTGTTGCTATTGTTTATGAAGCAATGGATGACGCATATGTTAGTTATGAAGGCAGGTCATATACATCTTATTCGGCAACAAATGTAACTGGTGCTTATATTAATTCAACTGGTTATACAGTAACCACTAATGCATCCTCTTGTGAACAAGATTACTCCGTAACTTCTGCTTATAATATTACTAATGCTTCAGACCATTACTTGATTGCTTCTGGGAATTATACAATATCATCGTCTGGTGTTGTAACTAATGCATCAACAACAACTTGGGCTAATGTAAGCATTTCATATACTTGTAAAGATGATACTACTGAAGATAGAAAGTTAAGTTCAACTTATACTGAAACTGAAAATGATATCTCTTCAATGGTAGATAATTTCTTTGATTTAGCACCAACAATAGGAACAATCTTGGCAGTGGTAATATTGATTGCAGTAATTGTAATCTTGATTATGTATGTAGCAAGAATGCGTGCTTCTGGAAGTTCTGAAGGTTTTACAGGATAAAATGCCTAAAAGAAAAACATCAAGAAAAACCTCAAAAAGAAAAGTTGGAAGACCAAAGAAAAAGACAGCAAGAAGGAGAAGGTAACTTTCAATGACTTTCTTTAATTACTGTTAATCATTTTTTATTTCTTTATTTCTTTTTTTTTATTTTTTATTTCTTTTTTTTATTTTTTATCTATTATTATTTGAACTCTAATAAATAAATTTAAATACTATAGGCATTTGATTATAATATGGATTGGAATATTATAACTGACTATCCTTATAAAAAAGAGGAATTTATAAAATATAAAGATAAATCATCTTCAATTACTTCTTCAGAAAAAAATAATAAATGGACTATTACAGCTAATGTTTGGATTTTTAATCCTGGTGGTTTTGAAGATTTAGTTTATAAAGAGGTAAGAGTAGTAAAAACAAAAAAAGATGTTGATGTGATTTATAAAAAATTAAAAAAAGAATGTAATGAAATTTTAAAAAAATGAAAAAAATGAAAATGCCAAAATTCAAAGTAAAACAACCAATAGCAAGTGCTTTAAGAATATTCCTTCATCCTATTGAAACTATTGAAGAAAATGCAAAGCCAACAAAACCAAGAAATCACAAAACCAGTTCTTGTAGACAAAGAAAGTATAACAAGAACTAAAATGAAAGATGGGAGTATAAAATACTCTGTATGGTATATTGACTATGATGGTTATTTGTATTTTATAAATAGGACTTCAAGAAAAGCTGTATTAAATGAGATAGAAAGATTAAAATGAAACAAGACAATTCACAAAGAACTAAATGTCAAAGAGTTACAAGATGTGTGGGATATTTCAGACCCATAGACCAAATGAATGAGGGGAAAGTTCAGGAAGTAGAAGATAGAGTATTGTTTGATGTTAATAACACTAATAAATAATTTTAAATACTATGGTATATTTAAAATAAATATAAAATGGCAAAACAAAATTTAAAATTTTATGATTTAAAAAAAAGAAAGTCTTTCTACACTGATAAGTATAAAGTATTCTCAAAAAAATCTATTAAAGGAACAAGATATTTTGCAGAAACTACATCACCATCAGGAACTAAATCAACAAGACTTATAAGCAAAGATGTTTATAAGCAAGTTAAATAAAGTATATTCTGTAATATATATTATAGGATAAATTTATTTAAAAAGGACAAATATTTAATAATAATATAAAAATGGCAAAATTAGTTAGAAATGATGAATTCGGAATAGTAGGGG
>JAWLBU010000114.1:0-3196 GCA_041687555.1 Haloplasmataceae bacterium
GACTAAATACAATCTGTTATTTATCTTACTTACATAAATTAATTTACAATAATATGAATAAATCAAGAGAATTTAATAAGCTCCTCTACAGATTATTAACATCATTATCAGAAAATGATGTTTCTTATCATGTAGCTTGGTCTAATCAATGTATTGAATATTGGTTCATTTTACACTTTAATTATTATACTTCAGATAATGATAGAAAATTTTATATAGATAATCTAAATAATAATTTTATCAAAGTAGGACTTCCACCATATAAAAAAAATGATAAGAATATTTTTTCTAATTTGACTGACTATGGAGACCCTAAACTAGCTATTAGATATGCAAAACGGAGAATTGACGAATGTAAGGATTATACAGATTCAGATTCTGTCCCCGCAACAAAAGTTTATGAACTAGTTGAGGAACTTTCTAAATATCTACCAAATGATATAAAAAATAAATATATATAAAATAATCCAATTTAAAATAGTTCATTAAGAAACCGTTATCGATGATAATTCATAACGGTTTTTTATAACAATTATACATATATTATTAATTAACTAAATTACTAATACTTAAGATAGTTAGAACAATAAAACTTTTCCACTTTTTCTGTGGAAAACTTTCCTTAGTTATGTGTGTAATATTACCACTTATTAACATACCTGTGGAAAAATCTGTTGATTTCCCATGATAATTTTTACATTATTCAAAACTCGGCATAAGTTATCCACTATTTCTGTGGATAACTAGCTTTTTTATTACTTATTAGATATGTTATCAACACACCTGTGGAAAAGTCTGTTTATTCACAACTTTTTTTAGACAAATTTCACAAATAATAAGGAAAAGATGCTATAATATTGGTAATATTTACTTTGATAAAGAGGGATAAGGATGCTTTTATTTGAAAGAATAATAGACCAAATAAGCGGTAATTTAGAAAAACAAATATTCATTTCAAAATATCATGACAATACGATTATGCCCTATCTTGAAACCTTAGAAGATAGTAATATAAATAAATTACATTATCTAATTCAAGGAAGTGATAAAAACGCGGGTAGAAAAGATAAAATAACGGATATAAGCAAAAATATCAACATAATAGTCAAAATAGTTGTTAATTTTATTAGTCTTAATTGTTACGAATTTATTAAGCTACTATTAGATAATAACGGCGAAATCCCCTACAATAAAAAGGATTTGGGTATCATCAACCTTTTTAAAACTTACGGAATATGTTACCCGGTAATAAAAAATAAACAAAAAATGATTATCATGCCAGTAGAAATCATGAATTGTCTTCATGAACTTTTAACCGATATGAATGTCTATCTTATCGAACAAAATACACGCATAACTAAATACATCAGAGGTTTGATTAATCTTTACGGTATCATCGATAAGGATTTTCTCAATCGAAAAATAACTTCCTATCTTTCCTCACCTATCAATCTAGATATCCTTTCCTCGATAATCTATTTCGATTCCGCAGCGGACTTTACTTACTATTTTGATGGACAATATCTTATTTCCGCATTTATTTATCAAAAGAAAAAAGAATATATTAAGCAACAAAAAAATTTACCGGTAGATTATTATCCGTTTACCGATGATGAAATTATCAAAGCATGTGATATAAATAATTTATTAAAGGATATTTCATCTCAACAGCATGTGGTAAACTATGCCAACCTATTTCACATACCTTATGAAGAAGCTAAAGAACAAGTACTTACTTTACTATATATCTTAAAGGAAGACATTCATTATGAACTTTTGATTTCTTTCTTAAACAATGTAGAAAGTATTATGGAATTTCAATCAAAATTAGAATTTATCATGGATCTAAACGAAAATATCCCAAAATGGTCTTTAAAAGGTCATAAATATAACGATTTAAAATTAAAAAACAAATTAAACATCATGAAATTAATGGAAATAATTTTCAAAAAAAAATAAGCTGAAATGCTTATTTTTTTATGCTTTATTTTAAGATTTTATTTATCGATCTTTTTAAATAATTGAAAAATTCTTCTATTTTATCCCAAAAATGTTTAAATGCTTTTTCCAGTGATTTAATAATTTCTCTTAATGTAAACGGTAATTTAACAATCGAAAATTCTTCGTTTAAGTATAATAAACCGGTAATAAAAGCAATAATTATTACGATAACTAATATCCAATTAAGAAATTTAAATTTCTTGCGCTTTTTATTTACCTTAGGATGATAGGTATTTTTCTCTATCTTGTTGTTGTTTTCGATAAACATTTCTCGTTTTAAACGATAATTTTCCAGCTTTTGTTTTACGATCGGATCTTCAATGAAAATATCCTCGATAGTTACATGTTCCTCATCATTTTCTTCCTTTATATCGTCTATATCGTCAAAAACATCAGTTTTCTCTTCTTCATCCGTATCATACTTCACATTGATTCTATTAATATATTCATCAATTTCAAGATCCTGTACCTTATTTTCTTCTTCTTCTTTTATCACATCAACACTTGCCTTTAATGTATTCCAATCAAATGATTTATTAACTTCACCATTACCGTTAACCATTAATAATCGTCCTATACCGTTGAAATCATAATCAGGCTTTTTAATACTCAGCAAGTGAAACTCTTCAAGCGGTAACCGATTCACATAACGGAAAAAACTGCGATCAAAATCAATTAATTTACGTGATTTTTCGATGATTTTCTTTCCCTTTTCCGTTAAGGTATAATGCGTTCCTTTAAAATGCTTTTCAATTATGGCCTCAGGTAATTCCTGTTTAATCATATCAATCAAATCACCATTATCACCATGAATATCTAGTCCGTACAATTCCACGACTTCAAGGAGTAACTCCCTTTTAGCCTTAACCAAATTAAAATAGTAATTATCAGTCGATAATAATTTTTTGTTGACCATTAAGTTGCGTAAATACATCGTATCCTGATTATTTTCATCCTCCCAGGATTTAAACCGCTTATCATCGATTGCTTTACCATCAGCATACTTTAAAAAAACTATTTCCTTTGGGGTTAAAATATGACCGTATGAATCCAGTTCATCATCATACTTATTGATATCTATTGAAGAAATATCGGGTAGAGTTAAGTTAAAGGAAATCAGCACATTTGATAACAAACGCAAATCCTCTTCATTAATCACGATATTCTTTTTGATTAAATATTCACTGAATTCCTG
>JAWLBU010000115.1:0-3169 GCA_041687555.1 Haloplasmataceae bacterium
GATTTAGCTTTACCGACTTCATATAAAGATGTCACTATAACCTGGAAAACTCTTAATTTTCCGGAGATTATATCCGATACGGGAATTTTTGTATACCCTGTTGATCCCTGCTTTCAATCCAGCAGGTATCCGGTCTGGTTACTTTTCCCGTATCGGATATAATCTCCGGAAAATTAAGTGTTTTCCAGGTTATAGTGACATCTTTATATGAAGTCGGTAAAGCTAAATCTTCCGTTATTATCTCCCCCTGCTTAGCGGGATATTGCACACGATAGATTGCCTCCGCTATTTTATCTAATTTCATTCGTTCTAATTCCACTTCACTATCTTTACTGGAAGAAGTACCCTTACAACCGACTAATACAGCAAGAATAAATAACAACATAATAAAGCTTACGATTTTCTTCATTTATCTCACTCCCAATCATCATATATCGTCTTAGTATAAATAAGATGATATGTATAGCTCCGCTCTTCTGTAACCCCGTCCGTATTTAACATATATCCGTGTATATAACCCGCATCAGCCAGATAATAAGGAATTTTCGCCATATCGATACCCTTTATGACAGCGTCCAAGGTAATTAAACTTAATAATTCAGGAATATCAAGTCGGCTATATAAAGCAATCTCATCTTCAACTAAAAATCCCCTATGAAATTTATTATTGACAATATTATCGCCTATTTTTCTCGCCATATCTAAATACTGCATATTCTTCGTCTTCTGATACAATTCCGTCATCATGATAAGGGCATAAGGGTCATCCACATGGGTATTGAAATTTAAATCAGGACTTTTACCACCTAAAGGACCTAAATCACCAAGTTCAAAATTACGTGATAATTTTCGTAAATACATCCATAATTTTTTCTGATCCTCTTCTTTTTCAGTTAACAAAATCGTTCTTGTAATCGGTAACAGATATGTTGTCGGCATATCGACAAAATCCAACTGTGTTCCCGCAGGTCCATAATAACCCACTTCAGGAAAGACATATCCGTAAACAACAGTACCGTCATTAAACATCGGAATTATCTTATTCTTACCTTCAACTGATATATATACATTATCTAGGAATGATTCGATATAACCTCTCGACCAATCAACAAAATAATCGATGCCAAACTTATCGGCTGCGGCCAAACGCATTAACACACCATCAACATAAACTGATTGCGTACTCTTCCAGGCAACATTACCTTCCTTCGCAATTGGACCAAAATCCCTGAATTGTCTTGCCGCTCTATCTCCACATCCCGAATTGGTATAGGCAGGGTCCAGACAATCTACCAAAGGTTTAGTTACAGGTGTTGATTTAAATTGATATACGGTCATTCCCGTTTCCTTGTTAGAAGCCAAATGGTACTGTCTCATCAAAAATTCCGCCCAATTTTTCGCTAAGGCATCACCCGTTTTATCATAAAGAAATAATGCTGCGTATGCCAAATCCGTCGCGGCGTTGATAAACGGTAAATATGAGCCCTGTGCCAAAGGTAGAATCGGTAGCTGATTCACATCAACTACATCATCGGGTATTTGTTGCGTAAAAACATTACTGTCATACGGCACATTATAAGTACCGTGTCGATTCATATCCAGACCATCCCAGCTAATAATATGTGCATTCCACATCTGACCGATAAACTTCTTTGTTGCCTCAGGGTCTACTTCATAAAATAATTCATAATACGGTAAGTGATTCTTTAACTCATGTGGGGCATGTGAACCTTCGGCGCTTTGAATTTCTAATGTTTCAAGATTAACAAAAGCATGACCACCCCACAAAAATAAGCCGTTTTCGTGAACAAAATTATTTAAGTAATACTCAACTATCTCGATCGCTTCATTTTTATATTTATCATCATATGTCACTTCACTCAAAGCCACTAAACTTCGTAAAAAATTCTGCTGGTTTGCCATATTGGAAATCGGCACTTTGTTACGGTTAGGATATTGCCAATATACGGGCATTCCATTCATTGTGTTAATCGCATCGGGTAATAACGGTGATACGGGATTAATTCTTCTGCCGTAGTCTAAAACATTTTCAACGTGAGTAATCACCGCATTTAAACGTTTGTAGTCATTTTCCGTATAAACAACTTTTGTTTCCTGTTCTAAAGCATTTGTATTAACGGATAACCCGATAAGATAAACCATGAAGATACATATAAACACTAAACTCCTTTTCATAAACTATCCCCATTTTCTATCTGTTTATCTACCACAATATTATCGATATAAACATAACCATTATAGGTCAAACTCTTTGGCATAGAAAATCTGACGACATTAGGTACTAAAGGAGTTCCGTCTTTTTTATTGTTTACCCGAACACTGATATGGAATTTACCGTCATATAAGACGATTAAATCATCGGTATTATTATCATAAAGAGACGCTTTAACAGTTTCGAGTTCCCGATTCCATTCAAGTCTTAGACGGTACCATGTATCAAAATCCAAGGTAATATTGGTATTGGTAATATCGAGTGTGCCCTGATAATTATGATAAACTCCCCCAGAAATAACCGACACCTTACCATTTTGTTTAATATTGATTCCGATGACATTCACACTGCCGGTAGTTACTTCAAAATGAATCTCATTATTGATTGAATTAGGCAAATAAATATCGGCTTCGGCTATTCCGTATCCGACCTCATCTAAATTGAATTGTCTGGTAAAAATTAGTGAACGGTCAACCGGATTATATAATGGCGAATGTACCCCGTTACTATAAAGCGAGACATATTTGTTTTGGTTTTCATCTTCCTTGATTTTGGCTTCTACCGCACCTAATTTATACGTATCGCTCCGGTATAAAAGCCAGGAAAAAGGCTGTCCGTCCACAAAATCATCCGAAAATGTCTCATTAAAAACTAATTCTTCACCATAATGAATCGAATCATCATACTCAGGTCCTTCTCCCAATTCCAAGCAACCATCGCTTAACGGAGTCAGTTTGCAGTGATAATCCGTATCATCAGCTTCTTCTAGTGTATTACAACCATATACAAAGATCGAGAAAAATAAAATTATGATATAAAACAAACTTTTTCTCATACTTCCTTGTATACTAAATATATGAAATATTCAGTATACTCTCCTTTCTTTATTTTTTTCTTAAATTATTTATAATTAATATGTAAGCGTTGTGGAGTATT
>JAWLBU010000116.1:0-3116 GCA_041687555.1 Haloplasmataceae bacterium
CATATACTTTAGAAAGGGAAAAGTTCATAAGATCAAAATGGAGGAATTATATATGTGTGATAAATGTCTAATTATTATAGACATGATAACCTTTTTTAAAAAAATTGATGACATGAATAAAATGTATGAATTGTATAAACGTAAGCGTAAAACCTACCGCGTCTGGAAATAAATTACGTAATATGAGATGATACTCTTATCATAAGAAATGATAGGAGGATTTTTATATGAATAAGAATGAGAAAGAAAAATTACGATCATTATGGAAAGAACGTATAGATAATTTTAGAAAAAGCAAGTTAACAATGAAAAAATATTGTGAAGCCCATAATCTTAAAGTACATCAGCTTCAGTATTGGAACCGGAAATTTTCAACTAACACTCAAAGTAAAGCCACTAATTGGGTCGCAGTTAATTTAAATAATAATTCGCTAAATAATAATAACCAACCAATTTACTTAAATATCGGCTCATGTAAAATCGAAATTAACCATGGATTTAACCACAATTTATTAAAAGAATTATTAAAGGTATTGAATGAGCTATGTTAAATATCAGGAAAGTAAAAGCAGTTTACTTAGCTGCGGGAACAACAGATTTAAGAAAATCGATTGATGGACTTTCATTAATAGTACAGGAAAGTTTTGACTTAGATCCATTTTCTAATTCCTTATTTGTATTTTGTAATCGTGATAAAACGAAATTAAAGATTTTACATTGGGAATATAATGGTTTTTGGTTATATTATCGCCGGTTATCAAGAGGGAAATTTAACTGGCCGATGACAAGTGATGAAGTAATAAAAGTTGATATAAAAGAATTAAAATGGTTATTAGATGGTTATGAGGTTAGGTGTGGAAAACGTTTTGAAGAGGTTAAAGAAAGACAAATTATATAATAAAAATTAATGTAATTTGGGTTGAATTATTAGTGACTTTTCAAGTGAAAAATGGTATAATATAAGTATAAAATCAAAGTAAGAGAGAAAACAAAAATGGAAGTACAAGATATAAAAATAATCGAAAAATTAACTAATAAAATCGAACAATTATCAATTCAGTTAGAAGAAACTGAAGCTCGCTTAAGATGGTATGAGGAACAATTTAGATTATTCCAAAAGCAACGATATGGAGTAAAAAGCGAAAAAATATCGTCAGACCAACTTAGCTTATTTAATGATGCGGAAGAAACTTCAGATATGGAGGAAGAACCGGCTACTGAAGAAATAACATATACAAGACGAAAAGCAAATCGAAGAAAGGAAGAGTTATTAAAAGATTTACCTGTTGAAACAATTGAATATACTTTAAGTGAAGAAGAGAGGCTATGTCCATATGGGCATGGCCCGCTTGAGGTTATAGGAAAAGAGATAACCCGAGAGATAGCGATAATTCCGGCTAAAACTTACGTAATAGAGCATGTCCAATATAAATATGCTTGTAAGGTATGTGAAAAAGAAGGTAATGAAGATAATAAAACCCCGGTAATGGAAGCTGCAAAACCAAAACGGGCAATACCGGGTAGTATGGCATCATCATCATTAATTGCTTATATTATTGATCAGAAATATACAAATGGCATGCCATTATATCGCCAGGAACAGCAGTTTAAACGAAACGGACTGGAGTTAACCCGGCAAAACCTGGCTAATTGGATGATAAAAGCAGCGGAGTTATATGAACATTTATATAATCGACTGCATGAATTACTGCTTGAAAAGGACATATTAATGGCGGATGAAACTACCGTGCAAGTATTACATGAGCCTGGAAGAGCACCAACAACGAAATCATTTATGTGGTTATACAGAACGGGAAAATATGATAATCCTATTGTATTATATGATTATCAAGAAACCCGTGCGGGAGACCATCCAAAAGAATTCTTGACGGGGTTCAAAGGTTACTTACAAGCTGACGGATATTCGGGTTATAATAAGCTGGATAATATTATAAGAGTCGGATGTCTCGCTCATGTAAGAAGGGGTTATATAGAAGCATTAAATGCATTACCTAAAAATGCCCAAAGCTCAAGGACACTAGCGAATAAGGGGGTAAAGTTCTGTAACGAACTTTATAAAATTGAACAAAAGATAAGAGATTTATCGATAGAAGAACGTCTTAATATACGATTAAAGCTGAGTAAACCGATATTAGATGATTTTTCAGCATGGCTAAAAAAGCAGTCAAAAAAAGTATTACCAAAAAGCAAATTAAGTGAAGCGATAAATTATACAATAAATCAATGGGATTATATAATGAACATTTTATTAGATGGAAGATTAGAAATCGATAATAACAGAGCCGAACGAAGTATAAAACCATTCGTTATCGGACGAAAGGGTTGGTTATTTAGTAATACACCAAAAGGAGCCAAATCAAGTGCGATAATATATAGTATTGTGGAAACAGCCAAAGAAAATAAATTAAAACCCTTTGAATATCTAAAATATCTTTTAGATAAATTACCTAATATAGATATTAATGATCATAGCGAGCTAGATAAATTATTACCATGGTCAGAAGCATTACCGGATGAATGTAAACTAAATAAATAATTATTGTCCCTACTCTCAATATTTATTTGAAGGTAGGGTCAATTTTTTTGTCAAGATGTGGTACGTTTGACGCTTACTCGCGTAATAGTGGGAACCCCCTATAAAAAAATTCCCCATACTTACTTGTATGAGGAAACATATTTCAAGCCTTGATTTTATTCTTATATTCAAAAAACCACTTATATAGGTTACTTTCGTACTAGCAACACGACACACTCCACGTGTGAGGTTTGTGGAAACATATCAATCGCTTTTTTAGCTATTTTTTGATAAAAAGTAGTTTGGGGGAATATGTCAATTATTTGATAAAATCATAGAAGTGAATGGAACAAATCCCGTCATTCCCACTGTGTCGTCATGCCCAAGTTGATACAACTTTTCACCTACATATCCAAGTTGCTACTTCTGTCATACCCAAGTTGCCACAAATCAATGCTATTTTTGAGTATACTCTTGTTGTGTTCAATTCAATTACTTAAATTTCTATTTATAGCTATGTCATACTCAAAGATTTAAGCAACGACTTCTATATTTTTATTTTCAAACTCCTTTTTATTTA
>JAWLBU010000117.1:0-3097 GCA_041687555.1 Haloplasmataceae bacterium
TCTTATATCAATTTTTACCAATATATTGTATTAATTTAATAATATATCCTAAAAAATAATCGACCATAATACCTTTTATTTTCCTATTCAAAAAAAAGGATAACCCCTTCTTAAATTAAGAAGGGGTTAGAGCCTTGCGGCATAATGCCTTATTATAGTAACCTGCAATTTTCTGCTATGATATAAATCTATATATTATTATAACATATTAAATTTATTTGTACACTTTTTTTTACAATTTTTTACATTTTATTATATATAATTAGGATTATTGTGCTATAATGATGATAATTAATACTAAGGGGGATATTAATATGAAATATAGATTAGGTTTAGATATTGGTATTGCATCTGTGGGATGGAGTGTAATAAAACTAAATGAAAATGATGAACCCGTTCGTATTGAAGATTTAGGAGTTAGAACCTTTATTGCTGCTGAAAATCCTAAAGACGGAAGTTCATTAGCATTACCAAGAAGAATAGCTCGTGGAGTTAGACGAAGACGGGTTTTCGACAGTTAATAACCTAGCATATATTACCAAAGCCGCATAACTGCGGGTTTTTTTATGTCAAATTATTCCAAAAAGTTTGTTGTATGTGTTGTATGTTGTTGTATGTTATGTTATAATAGTTATATGAAATTATATTATGATAGACGAGCAAAAGACCCTATTTACTACATCCAGCAAGGATTTAGAAATGGTAAAAAAACTACAACTAAAAATGTTGCACGAATTGGTAAACACTCAGAACTTTTAAAAATTACTGATGATCCCTTAGCTTATGCCAAGAAACTAATTGCCAAATATAACGATGAAATGAAAAATAATAAGGTTACAATGGAGGTGACTATTGACTTTGATGATAAAATCAAAGCAAGTAATGACATAATATCTTCAAGCAATCAACTGAACATCGGATATTTTGTTTTACAAAAAATTTATCACGAGCTTGCTATTAGTTCATTTTTCAAAAAGGCAATTGCTGATTCAAAAATAACTTACGATCCGAACCTAGTAAATCGTTTCATGACATATGCAAGAATTCTTGAACCTGATTCAAAACTTGGAACCTATGATCATCTACATAAATATTATGAGAAACCTAATTTCGAATATGTCCATATACTACGCACCATGGATATTCTTGAACAAAACTATGATGAATATATAAGCCATCTGTTCAATTACAGTAACCATATTGTACCTAGAGATACATCTGTATGTTACTTTGATTGCACCAATTATTATTTCGAGATTGAAAACGATGATGAGGACTATATGGACGAAGTTACCGGTGAGATAATTAAAGGCCTCAGAAAATATGGACCATCAAAAGAACATAGACCTAATCCTCTTGTTGAAATGGGCTTATTCATGGATGCAAATGGAATTCCGATCTCTATGTGTATTAATTCTGGTTCTGATAATGAGCAAACATGCGCAATACCCCTTGAACATAAAATGATACAGATGCTAAAAGGAAAAAAATTTATTTATTGTGCTGATGCAGGACTTGGCTCTTTAAACATCCGTAAATTTAATTCTATGGGAGGAAGAGCTTTTATCGTGACACAGTCCATCAAAAAATTATCAAACACACTCAAGGAAGCTATATTTAACGATTACGATTATCGTCTTCTATCAACAGATACCCCTATTACAATCAAGCAATTAAAAACTTTTGACAAAACAGATAAAACGAATCTTTCTCTATATACGGATAAGGCATATAAAATAATCGAAGCTAATAAAGCTATTGATTTGGGGTTGTATGAAGAAAAAAAATTAAAGAATGGCAAAACAAGAAAAGTAAAATCAAAGGCACTTCTCAAACAAAAAGTTATTGTCACATATTCAAGAAAAATGATGGAATACCAACGATATATAAGAAACAAACAAATTGAACGAGCAAAGAAACTCCTAAAAAACATAGATCCGGAATCCTATAAAAAAGGACCTCATGACGTAACTCGTTTTATTAAAAGGATATCATCTTCAAAATCAACAGATAAAAGGATGGATTTATATGTCATTAATCAAGGCGTTATTGATGAAGAAGAAAAATATGACGGATATTATGCCATAGCCACAAATTTGGAAGATGATGCAAAATCAATCATTGAAATCAGTTCAAAAAGACACAAGATTGAAGATTGTTTTAGAGTAATGAAAACTAACTTTTCAGCACGTCCAATCTTTCATCAAAATAGAGAACGTATCATAGCTCATTTCATGATATGTTACACTGCACTCCTAATATACCGTCTACTAGAAACAAAACTTGATGCATATGGCACACACTTTTCAATTGAAAATATAATTGAAACATTAAAAAACATGGAAGTGGTAAATGTCCAGGACATGTATTACCTTTCCACATACAATGGTTCACAAATACTAACAGCGCTTAATGCGATATTTGACTTGAGTTTGAATAAAAAATATTACCAACCCAAGGAACTCAATAAAAAAATAAAAAAAATTTCACGATAGTATTTACATACAACATTTTATAAAAAGTAAAAAGAGGTGAAAACCGTATAAATATGCGGTTTCTCACCTCTTCATTTATTTTCAACTGTCGAAAACGGGATTATATATTAAAATGTCTTTAAAAAATAGTGATTTAGTAAAAAAATCAAAAATATTTCTGATTTTAGTTGTTTGCTATGTTATAATTATTTAATAAAATAAGTATTTTTATACAAATATTTCCAAATTTGTCATGGAGGATAGTTATGAGACTATTTATTGCGTTTAATTTTAATAATAAAGTAAAAAATTATTTAAGTGAAGTTCAATCAATAATTAAAACCTGTGCTTTAAAAGGTAATTACACAAAGTATGATAATTTTCATTTAACACTGCGCTTCTTAGGTGAAATTCCCGATTATGAAGTAGATAATATTATTGATATTATAGATATCGTTAGTAATCAAGTTAAACCTTTTTCTATAAAAATTGGTTCAATAAATTCTTTTTCCCGAAAAAACAAACATATTGTCTATGTCGATGTTTTAAAAAATAAGGAAGGTTTATATGAGTTAGCTAAACTATTAAATACATTAATAGATAATAAAATTCGTGATGCTCAT
>JAWLBU010000118.1:0-3050 GCA_041687555.1 Haloplasmataceae bacterium
AATGATTAACACTAAAATAATTTAAATGAATTTTGTTTATACTATCGTCAAATTGTATAAAAAAAGGTGATTTTAAACCGTTTTCTGCCTTTGTACCAAAGACAATATAATTATTATCATTATATAAATAAAAATAAGGATAATTACTAATATAATCATTTACTTCTTTAGTTATTTCTAATGAAGCATTATAATCAAATACTTTATCTCCTAATATATTACCTTTAGGATCTACTTGAATCCCAAAGTAATATAAACTTCCATATGTATTTATATTGTAGCCAAAAATAGTTAGATTTTCATTATCATTTTTCATAATTAAATTTAAATTGATCAAATCAGAATCATATCCTCGAATTTCCTGTTTCCACATTATTTGACCTGTTGTATTAGATATTTTATATATTATTCCATTTTGAAATGGCTGAATTTCCTCAGATTTACCAAATAATTTAGACTTTTGTAATTTCTTAATTTTTTTACTATTACCAACGATAATTAGATTACCATCACTTGCTTGATAAACATCGTTCAAATAAAAATCTAGTTTATTCTCCCAGATTAAATCTCCTTTAGATGAGTACTTACTTATTGTTTCATATTCAATTATTACTATAGATTCATCGTTTGTTTCAATTATTTTATGATTTCTTAATAAATAGATTTTATCGATAAAATTATTAATTTCCTCTATATTGATTAAATTAAGTTCATAATCAAATTCTTCAATAGAGGATAATTCTTCGTTTTGATAGTAAATGGAGACCCGATTATTATCAAAATCGATTTTGTAATGAAAAATGTGTTTATTATTATATAAATAACTTGTTATTACATCACTATCTGGACTTAAGAGAATTATTTCACAATAAGAGATGAGTAGATAATTGTGATTAGGTAATTGTGTAATTGATAATATATTGTTTTTAAACCTCGAATCATAATCACTCATATCAGGACCAAATATCATTTTCTTTGTGATTAAATTATAATCCTTATCATATTCATAAAAAAACAGATTCTTATCATCTTCCTTTCTTGCGACAATCACATAATTACCTTGATTATTAATTATTGCTTGTTGAAATATTGTGTCGTAATCAGTAATTAATGTATTTGTTGTTTCTTCTAAATTAGTTATTGCATCTCCATCAAAAATCCCTGTTTTGAAAATATATTGATTCGTGTCGACAAAATAGTTTAACTTCTCACGAAAATAATCATGAACTCCGATAAATGTAATGATAATAAATAATAAAATATATAGCTTATACTTTCTTTTCATTTTATCCCCCTTACTTTTCTAAACATTATAAATACTTATTTTTATCTCTATAATTGTAAATTTGTAAATTAAAATAAACAAATGTTTAGACTATAATTATTCGATAAAAGAATACTATAATACTAATTATCATTTTAAAGAGTAAAGTAATTAATTATATGAACAACGTAAGAAAATAATGTAAACTTGGCATATCAGGTGCGATTATAAAAAATATTTATCTTTTACATTTAATTGATTATAATTCATTAGATCTATATCGTGTGTAAAAGAACTACTGTCTCAACATGGCTCGAGTTGATAAAATTGATGTCTTAAAACATTCTCGTTTGCGGTTAGTTGATTTGCGTTTTTTGGCTGCGAATATGCCTATTGATGTGGATAAGTGCATCTTACTTACACCGCTTGTCCCTATGAAAACTAAATTCTCACATTGGTGGATAAATCGCTGGTTCTCAAAATCATATCTGTTCCTAATTTATATTTTCTTGATTGATATAAGAAATCAAATTCTTTCAGTTATTTAAAATGGGGGAATCCACTTAATTTAACTATTATTTTGATCATACTATCTACATATCAATTAATTTATCGGAAATTTTAAAAATCATAGTTCAAGGACACAGCACAATGTTGTCAATATCAGGATTAGCAAGTAAATTATTTCTTGAATTTTGGCCATTGATTATAACCTATACTCGGATTATTTGAATTATAATACTTTATTAATTCTACTTCTTTTCTATTAACCTCTTTGTCTGTAGCAGTTTCTGATTCCCATAATATTTCTTTCCTAATTGTAAAATCTCTTCTTTGCTCCCTTGTAAAGTCTTGCTCAATTAATTTACTGTTTGCACTACCAAAGTAGTTAATATCATTTGTTAAATCTTTACCAATATAAATCTTACCGTTGGGATAAGTAATTTTATAAATAACTTTCATATTACGCCTCCTCTTCATACTGACTATTCCGGTTAAAACGACAACCCATATCGATTCAATCCGACAGACTATCTCAGTTCAAACAGACAGGGTAGTGTTTTAACTTTATTTATTTAAATATTATCATAAATCTCCTTGATATGAATGATTTTTTATAATTCAGATGTTATTTTTCGCATAGAATCTACTGATTCAATCTTTAATCGATGCGAACTATACGCTAAACGATCTATAATGGCATCACCTAACGTTGGGTCATTGAATAGATCATGCCAGTTTTCTAAAGGGAGTTGGCCTGTAATGAAGAGGAATCCCTTTTTCACACGTTCGTCGACGATTTATAGAATAACGCGACTATCTTTTGGTCCGAAATAATCAAAATATTATAATCCCTTTTCCAACTGATGAAAATGTACTAATTCAATTCTATAAACACATAGATGATTATTGTGACAATACAAGTTTTTAATTTGACTTACTTTTTCTTATTCATGACATCTATATTGTCAACTCAACCCCTAAAAATTAGGTTGAAATTTAATCTGTCAACTCAACCCTATCACCTTTTTGTCAGTTGATATGTTTTCTCAAACATAAAAAAGAGGGTTTCCTTATCTTTGTATCTCTAATTTTACAATTATGATATTCATTCTGTATTAGGAAACCCTTTTATATATAGACATTTTTATTATTCTTTTCTACTTTCTTGACATCAATACCACCGTCTCAACATGGCTCGAGTTGATGGAAATAATGTTTGTGAGCTATTTTTATAGCAGCTGTTCGAGGAAACATGTCAATGGTTTCTGGTGATTTTTAAAAA
>JAWLBU010000119.1:0-2985 GCA_041687555.1 Haloplasmataceae bacterium
TCAATTCTATTATAATTGGTTACTATTTTTTTTCAAGGTTATTTTAGATATTTATTATGAATTCTTTATTTTTAATTTACTCAAATAAAGTATATATAATTATAACTTTTTTATACCATTTTTATTGACATCTTCTAAAAGCAATAAAGTTATCCACAGCTGTGGATAACTTCAATTATTAAAATATATCTTTCATTATAATCGTCTGTTCCCGATCCGGACCAACCGAAATCATAACCACAGGTACTTTAGTGATTTCCGCGATTTTCTTAACATAGTTTTGGGCATTCACCGGCAAATCAGCAAATTTTTTTACCTGTGAGATATTTTCCGTCCATCCCGGCATTTCATGATAAATTGGTTTACACCTTGCAAATTCTTTTATTGTTGAAGGAACGTATTTAATTTCTTTACCGTCTAACTCATAAGCAACACATATTTGTATTTTATCTAAACCTGTCAAAACATCCAATAAATTGATTGATAATCCTGTAATTCCACTTACACGTCTGGTATGACCGACGACGACCGCATCAAACCATCCTACCCTGCGAGGACGTCCTGTGACGGTGCCAAATTCATGTCCGGTATTTCTGATATAATCTCCCGTTTCATTATTTAACTCTGTTGGAAATGCTCCTTCGCCAACCCGCGTCGAATAAGCTTTTACAACACCTACAACCTCATCGATAAGCGTAGGACCGATTCCTGCGCCGATTGTAACAGCTCCGGCACTAGGATTGGATGAAGTCACATACGGATATGTACCATGATCAATATCCAGCATAACTCCCTGGGCTCCTTCAAACAGAATCTTTTTATTCTGTTCCAAGGCTTCCTCAATTTCATAAGAAGTATCCGTCACATATGGCTTTATAATGGAAGCGTACTGTTTGTACTCATTATAAATAGCTTCTAAATCAAAGGTCTGTTTATGATATTTACTTAATATTTCATTTTTTTCTAAAATATGATATTTAAGTTTTTCATAGAATAGTTCGGGGTCAATAAATTCACCCACACGGATACCGGTTCTGGAATATTTGTCGACATAGGCGGGACCTATTCCCCTTTTCGTCGTTCCCACTTTTTTATTTTCCTTTAATTCTTCCTGCAAACTGTCAATTTCCATATGATAAGGCAAAATGATATGTGCTCGATTGGAAATTCTAATATTATCGGTTTTTATTCCTCTGTTATTAAGGTTTTTCATCTCTTCAAGCAAAGCTTTTGGGTTAATAACCATACCATTGCCTAAAATAACCTTTTCGGCGCGAAAAATACCTGAAGGTATCAAATTTAACTTAAATGTTTCATTATTAATAACGATGGTATGCCCCGCATTATTACCACCCTGATATCTTACAACCACATTAGCTTTAGAAGACAGGTATTCGGTAATTTTTCCTTTTCCCTCATCGCCCCATTGTGTGCCTACTACAACAACTGTCCTTGCCATTTTATTTCCTCCAATATTATTTATTAATTATATCTCGTGCTATCCATACACCACTTGCGCCGGCCTGAGCCAATCCCCTTGTAATTCCTGCGCCATCTCCGCCGACATATAATCCTTTTATTCTTGTTTCAAAATGTTCGTTTACTTTAGGTCTGGCAGAATAGAATTTTGCTTCCACACCGTAAAATAAGGTGTGCTCCGAGGCTATACCCGGTGTAATATGATTTAAAGCCTCCGTCATTTCGATTAATGACTTCATTGTCTTATATGGTAATACAAGTCCTAAATCTCCCGGTATTGCTTCCCGCAAAGTAGGTGTCACAAAACCTTCTCTTATATCTTTTTCCGTAGTACTCTTACCCTTTAGAATATCACCATATTTCTGAACGATTATGGAGCCGTTAGATAACATATTAGCAAGCCTTGATACCTCATGAGCGTATTCATTAGGTTTATTAAACGTTTCATCAAAGGTATGGGATACCAACAAGGAAAAATTGGTATTATCACTTCCAAGACTGATGTCTTTAAAAGCATGTCCGTTTGCCAGCATCGTTCCCGAATGATTTTCAATAACCACATGACCGGACGGATTAGAACAAAAAGTCCTAACGGTCGTCCCAACGGTCGTTCTGAAGATGAATTTACCTTCGTATAAATGTTTATTTATTTCATCCATGATAATATTATTTGTTTCGACCCTGACACCAATATCCACCTGATTACTGGTCATTGGCACATTATATTTGTTCATCATCTTCGTAAGCCAGCTCGCACCATCTCTTCCGGGTACGACGATTACATATTTTGCCGTAATAGTTTGTCCATCTTTTAGTATTACACCATTTATCCGATTATTATCAACATATAAATCCGTAACTTCTTTTCGAAATAAATAATCGATTTTTCCTTTCATTTCTAAATTGATTTTTTTTAAGATTTCGATATTTTGTTCAGTACCTAAATGTCTTACTTTAGCTCTCAAGAGCTTTAATCCTACGGCATAACCCTTTTTTTCAATGATTTTCACATCATCCGTATTAGGATCGGTAATATCTTCTGTTGCTCCATGATGTAAATTGATATCATCAACATAATGTATTAATTCTTCGACAACATGCGTAGGTAAATAATCCGTCATCCATCCGCCAAATTCACTGGTAATATTAAATTTACCATCGGAATAAGCACCTGCTCCGCCAAATCCGTTTGTGATAGAGCACGCAGGATAACAGGTTGATATCCCTTCACGGTTTATCGGACATTTATCAAGTTTTTTTTCTAGAATAGGGCATCTTCGATTATATATATCTTGTCCTTTATCTATCAATAGTACTTTATATTCTGGTTTTTTTAACATTAATTCATAACCGGCATAAATACCGGCAGGACCTGCACCGATAATGATCACATCATATTGCATTTTATACCTTGTATACTAAATATATGAAATATTCAGTATACTCTCCTTTCTTTATTTTTTTCTTAAATTATTTATAATTAATATGTAAGCGTTGTGGAGTATT
>JAWLBU010000120.1:0-2960 GCA_041687555.1 Haloplasmataceae bacterium
GGCATTAACATTGATCTTATTTTTCCATCTGCGGCGTGCAAAGAAACAGAAAGCTCAACTTGCAGGGGATTCTCTGCTAATTTCTTAATTCCCGGAATAATTCTATTTGTGTTTATAGGAATCGGTAATTTGTTTACATCCATCCTAGCATATAAAAAACATAAGTTACAAGCCTACTTTAGCGGAGTATTAAGCTGTGGCTTAGTAATCTGGATTGTTGTTCAATGTTATATGTTGGATATAGTTACAGTATTACATGTTATTTATTTTTTATTAGGTGTTTATGGTATTATTCTCGCCAGTTTACTAGCTTTTAAACAACTCATCTTTCCTTTAAATCTAATTATAAGAAGAAATAATAATGATGATAAAGATAAAAAAAACTCATAGACTGAGTTTTTTTCTTTTCTTAATATATTTTAGTTATTTTAAATATAAATAAATACATTACCGAAATTAAATAAATTTCATTTAAGGATTAGTGATAATAGTTCCATTACGATACTAAATGGCCGAATTGGTGCTGGTGTTGGGAAAATCTGCATCAAGAGAATCATTAACACGGAAAAACTATTTTGAATAAAATGCATAAGCATTGGGACAAAGATATTATTAGTTAGATAATAGAGTAAAGTTAATACAAATCCCGCTGAAATATAGGTAAGGCCTAAGACTAATTCCGTATAATCACCACTTGCGATGAATGCATCAAAAACATGGATCATTCCAAATAGGGAAGAACTGAAGAAGAAGGCAAGGATTAAGTTTAACTTCTTTGGCAGTTTTCGATTGCGGAAAAAGTTAAAGACAACACCTCTAAATATCGTCTCCTCAACTATTGGTGCTCCAAAGATAATCATTGGTATCGCAATTAAGGGGTATTTTAATGTATCAACTATCGCTTCTTGATTTTGCGATTCTCTCATGGTAAAACCAACAATCTCTAAAAAGATATTAATGAATAATGTAAGAAAAATATTAAAGATAAATCCCGCTAAAGCGATTACTGCGAAATAAAAAAATCTTTTCGTAAAAGTTTGGAATTGTTCGTAATAATAATTTCTCAAGATATATAAAAAGAAAAAAGTCATGATTACATAAGCTAATAAATTTGTTAGTGACATCGTAAATGGTTGATTATTTGGATTGTTAGGATAATATGTAAGCATGAGTTGATATACACTACTCGCAATTAATCCTCCGAGGATTCCCATTGATAATAAATAGAGTAAAGCTAAGCTTAATTTATTTGGAATATCATAATTTTTTAGTTTTTCCATATATATACCTCCAATAAATATCTATATTATATCATGTATTATTTAAGGTATAAAGAATGTTTACTAATTTTGTATTATTCTTTATACCTTTTCAATAATTATAAACTAGTTTATAATTATTGAAAGTAATGAAAATGATCAAGCCAGATTATATCACAGGTCATTGAATCTATTATTATGACTGGCTATTCATCTTTATTATTTCTTTTTTAGTTTTAGAATGTCGGGTCTTAGAATCCATATAAGTAGCATGGTCAAAAAAGGGTAAGAAAAGATGATTCATTATTTAAGTTGAAATAGGAGGAGTAACAAATGGAATATTGTTTAGCTATTGATGTAGCTAAGGGAAAATCAATGGTAGGTTTAATTTCTGATCAAGGTGAAATAATAATTGACTTACATGAAATTACACATACAAAAACTGAACTTATTGATTTACATGAAGAAATTCAGAAGTTAAATATTTCTGATTTAAGTGTCATTATGGAGTCAACTTCAACTTATCATAATGGTATTTTTAAGTTTTTTAAAGACTTAAATTATAATACTATTTTATTAAACCCAATTATCTCAAAGGAACATAAAAAGAATTTGCGAAAAACTAAAACAGATAAAACAGATTGTCTTAATTTATCTCAAATTTATTTTAAGGGTGAATATAATAAACAAACTGATTTACCACCGGTTTATATTGAATTACAACATATTTCTAGACAAATAAGTAGTTTAAATGAATCAGTTGTTCGTTACAAAAATCGCTTTAGACAATTAGTTGAAATGGTTTTCCCTGAATATGAAGAGATATTTAAAAAAGATGCTTTGTTTAGTGAAACTGCCTTAAACTTTATTATTATCTATCCGCATGCAGATTTAATAGCAAATAAACGCGTTGATGCCTTAGCAAATACTTTAGGAGCGGTTAGTGATAGACACCCTGGTTATTATCGTAGAAAGGCTGAAAAACTTAAAGATGCAGCCAAAAATGCTTTAACCTCTGTTGATTCTAATAGTGTCGTAACTATTGAGATTATTCAACAAGCAAAGTTAATATTAGAATTACAAAAGGAAATTAATTTATTAAAAAGTAACCTAATTGAATTAGCTAAAACAGTCGATATATTCAATAATATTTTATCTATATATGGAATAGGAGAATATACTGCCGCTTTATTTCTAGCAGAAGTAAAGGATCCCAGAAGGTTTAAAAACGTTAAAAAACTAACTGCTTCTTGTGGTTTAGATCCAACTATAATTCAATCAGGAAAATCAATAAACTATCATGGCCCAATATCAAAACGTGGTAATAGAGAGTCTAGAAAATTATTATTCAATATTGTACAAAATATTATAATGGTAGCTTCAATTGGTGACAAGAACTTAGATAATCCAATTTTAGTTTATTATAGAAAAAAACGTAGTGAAGGTAAACATCACTACGCCTGCATAATCGCTTGTACCACCAAGCTATTACGCATTGTTTATACGCTTTGCATAAACAACACTAACTACAGTTATTAGTTTATGACAAAGCAAATAAAAACACAACCATTTTTTAAAAATTAATTATAAAAATGGTCTTTTTGTGCTGCGTCAATTTCATTTAAACACTATTACAAGTATATATTTAATATTTTATAAAAGATATGTATTTTATTGTTGACAAAAGTTAGAATGTCATAA
>JAWLBU010000121.1:0-2955 GCA_041687555.1 Haloplasmataceae bacterium
TATAACTAATAAAGCATACTATAAAGATATTCAACCAAATGTAGATTTGGAATATATTTTAACAGGCACTAAGATAAAAGAGAATATTATTCTAAAACAATATATTGAGAATTTCACTATAACTTATCAATTTAAAGTAAAAGATTTAACTCTAAAAGAAATTGATGGAGAAATAGTATTTGTGAATGAAGCAGATGAAGTAATCTTTTCATTTGGTTCTCTTTATATGTTTGACAGTAATTTAAATGAATCATTTAATATAAAAGTAGAAATAAATGAGTTAAAGAAAAATGAATATGAATTGACAATATTACCTGATGATAATTGGTTAAAAGATAAGAAAACAACCTATCCGGTAACAATCGACCCCAGTATAATAATTACCAGTAATGGTTCCAGTCCTTTAAGAGATAAATTTACATTTGGGTCATATTCTATTGATACAAATCTTCTTGTGATAGGGAGAAATTCAAGTTATATATATAAAAGTTATATTGAACTTGATTTAAAAGAAGTGTTAAAAAAACCAGTAATAACTTATGCTAACTTGCAACTTGACGTTTATAATAGTGATAATAATTGTGATAATGACTGTCAAATAAATGTTAAGGAAGTAAAATCAGGAGTATTATTTGACAATATAACCGGAGGCAGTACTAATATTACAGAACCGGAAGTAATTGATTATGTAATGGTTAAAAAGAATAATCCAAAAACAGTACCAGGTTTGCCTAATACTACCTATTTATGGGATATCACGAAATTAATCCAGAAGTGGAAGTATAATGACCAAGAAAAAGGCATCTTAGAATTATCTGATGATAATGATGTTACTAATGAATATGTTTATTTTGATTCAGCTAATTATTCTGATGGAATAAAACCAAAGGTAACAATCGGTTATGTCGAAAAAACCGGATTAAATGATTACTGGACATATCACAGTCAATCGGCAGGTTTGGCCGGAGTCGGATATGTAACTGATTATACCGGAAACTTAACATTTATTCATAATGATTACACGCCTTTTGGTGAATTATTCAGTTTTGGTATCAGTCATGTTTATAATGTAGATAAAAGAGATGAAAATATCGGATATGGTAATGGTTGGAATATAAATCTTAATACAAGTATGAATAATGAAGAGTTTTATTATGAAGATGCAGATGGCTCAGTAACTTACTTTTATTATTTACAAGAAGATGCATATACAGATCCGGACAGAGATGAAATCACATATATAGCTGAGGATGGCTCGAGACAAAAATATTACCAAATAAATTATCATGCAGATTTGAAAAAAGAATATAAAATAATAACACCTGATAATATTGTATTTTTATTTCATAATAAATTCAATGCAAGTACAGGAAAATGGGAAAAGTATACTGAAGTTACGGATAAAGTAGAAGGTAAATCATATACAGTATATTATATTGATAATACGAAACGTATTGATTATGTAACTGATGAAGCAGGAAATAAAGCAGAATTTTATTATGGCTCATCAGGAAATGATAATCTCCAAAAAATAACAATCAAAAGAAGAAATGAAAGTTACGCATTGGAAACATATAAAGAAATCCGTTTTAGTTATTCATTTAATAACTTAATGGAAATCAGACATTATTATGCAGATTGTACCGGAACATTGGTTAGTGAAGATACAAATAAATTTCATTATGACGGTTATAATCGGTTAGATGATATAAAGAACACCTTTGATAACGGCTTGCACTATACTTATGCCGGTTCATCTCGTGATCAGATAACTAAAGTGGAATTATATAATAATGTAAGCGGCGTAAAACAATATCTTTCCAGATTAGATATTGATTATCAGTTTAGGCAGACTAATTTTACCAATGAATCAGGAGATTTTATATCTTATACTTTTGATAATTACGGGCATACGATTAATATTGTTGATGATAAAGGGAATGCACAATTTTATGAATATTTTGATTTATTTAATAATTTGCCTGAACATCCGGTATTAGTCAACTGGAATTTAAATCATAAAGTAACACATATTTCCAATCCCCAAAAAAATCATTTTAGTACAGGTGGAGGAAATTATACTGATGACCGTGTTAATCTAATTCATAATCCGTCATTTGAAAGTAATACAACTAATTGGATATTAAGTGGAATGAGTCGTAGTTTAAATGATTCCACGGGAATATATGACGAAATAGTAGGTAGCTATTCGATAAAAGCTATTGGTGACGGAGGGTCAAGTAAGTCTATTAGTCAGGAACTGCCGCTAAGTGGTAATGCAGATGAACATTTTGTTTTTGGCGGATGGGCAAAAGGTTATACGCAACCGGCTAATTTCCAATCTAGTAAATATTTTAGAATAGCTCTTACAATATACGAATATTATTATAAAACCATATATGATTTAATATGTGAACCCGACCCTGACGGAACTATCATCTGTAAGCATGTACCGGTGGGATATGAAAAAACATATTCACCAAGAACTTATAATTTAAATTTTAATCCGGATATTCATAACTGGCAGTATTTAATGAATGAGGTTGTTACTAAAAGAGAATATGATAAAGTAATATATAAAGTGGAATTTTTAGGTGAGGGAACGGTATATTTTGACGGATTACAATTATATAATGAAGAATTTGGGACGGGTTATACTTATGATGGACAAGATAATCCAACAGACAGAAATAAATCAGGTAATTTGAAAAAAATTGATGCTCCGGGAATTAAAAATGATGTACAAATTGAATATAATAGTTATAACCAACCTACCAGAGTTGTTGATGCGGATGGAACCGTAACCGATATTTCCTATTTAAACGTTCGAATTGATACCATAACAAAAAATAATGTGACAGTTGATTATGATTATGAGATTGATAAAACTATCGTTAAAACCAAGAATAATCTTAACAATTATTTTGAAACAACAACAAAATATGCTTTTAATCG
>JAWLBU010000122.1:0-2947 GCA_041687555.1 Haloplasmataceae bacterium
ATCAATGTTTTACTTTATATATTCGACATAAAAAAGAAGAATCCTTTTTGGGTTTAAAGGATTCTTCCAATATTTTTATACTTTGTCTTCAGTCTGAAATGTTGTTTCACAACATTTTTTCCCTAGGGAACCCTATGGTTTCCTTCGACGGATGTTACGCATCCTGAGCACCCTCCTTGTACGGCAGGTGGAGTTTCCTCTTGCATCCCCCATTTTGTTTAGGAAAGTTTACTTTCCAAAACAAAAATAGAAAAGAGCCTAATGGCTCATTTCACGTCGCAAATTATATTGATTTATTTTATTTATAAGTTGCCTTCTGCTGATTCCTATTGCATCAGCAGTTTTAGTAACATTGAAATCATATTGGTTTAAAGCATTATAAAAATATTCTTTCTCAAATCCTTCTTTTGCTTTTTCATATGGGGTAACTTCTTGATTTCTTTTACTCTCTTTTACCAGAAAATTTATAGTTCCGAGATTATCCATTTTTAGTATGTCATTTTTTGATAATACTACAAGCCTTTCAATCATGTTCTTCAATTCTCTTATATTCCCGGGATAATCATAGTTCAATAAGAATTTTAATGTATTTTTATCGATTCCTTTAATATCCTTTTTTAATTCCTCTTTATACATATCTATAAAGAAATATACCATATCTTCTATGTCTTCTTTTCTTTCCCTTAATGGAGGTATTTCTATAATAATTGTATTAATCCTATAAAACAAATCTTCTCTGAAATTATTATTTTTGACATCTTTTATTAAATCTCTATTGGTGGCACATATTAATCTAAAATCTACAGGTATTTGCTTATTAGAACCTAATCTTTCAATGGTTCTATTTTCTAATACCCTCAGAAATTTAACTTGGACATCATTAGAAATGTCTCCTATTTCATCAAGAAAAATAGTGCCTCCGTTGGCTTCTTCAAATCTACCTATACGCTTTTCATTTGCTCCGGTAAATGCACCCTTTTCATGTCCGAATAGTTCAGATTCCAATAAATTTGACGAAAAATACTGGCAGTTAATTGCTATAAAGGGCATTTTGGCTCTATCGCTCATATCATGTATTTTCTGTGCAATTACCTCTTTCCCTACACCTGATTCTCCTAGTAAAAGCACATTTGCATTAGTATTTGCCACATCTTCCAATATAGATAAAATTTCCTTCATCTTTTGGTTTTTTGTTTGATATAGATATCTCTTCTCATTTTTTTTAGTAATTAAACTATGTTTCTTCCCAAGGTTTAATATTTTTTTGGCTTTCTCTATTTCAAGAAGTAGTTCATCTGGGTTATTGCCTTTAATAAAATATCCAAAAGCCCCTAGCTTCATGGCTTCTACAGCAGACTCTACATCACCATATCCTGTAAATATTATCACTTCAACACTTTCACCATATATTTTTTTAATTCTTTTTAATACTTCAAGTCCATTAATTCCGGGCATTATGTAATCACATAAAACCAATGGATAAAATTCTCCTTCTAATATGTCTAATGCTTCACCGCCGGAACCAGCTTCTCCTACCATAAATCCTTTGCTTTCCAATATTATTTTAATGGACTCTCTTTGTTCAGCTTCATCATCTACAATCAAAATTTTAAATTTCTTATTCATCCTATGCCACCTCTTCGCTTAATGGAATTAGTACCTTAAATGTAGTTCCTTCACCTTGTTTGCTATCTACAGCTATATCACCATTTAATTTTTTTACTTCATTATATACTATATATAATCCAAGCCCAGTTCCTTTTCCAGGCTCTTTTGTAGTATAAAATGGGTTAAATATCTTTTCTAAATTTTCTTTTGCTATTCCTACTCCGGTATCTATACATTCTAATACAAAGTTATTGGTATCCACATATGCTTTAATGGTTATTTTTCCGCCATTTTCCATGGCATCTACTGCGTTGCTTATTAGATTAATCAAAATATGTTTAAGTGATTCTTGATTTGTGTGAACAACTAAGCCTTCATCACAAACTATTTCATACTCTATGTTATTCTTTTGAAATATTTTATTTTGCAGCTCCAGTATATTTTTCACAAAATTAAATATATTAGTTTTTTCCACTCTATCTCCAGAAATTCTTGAAAAGTTTAATAAATTGTCAATAATTTTGCTGGCCCTTGCCACTGAAGAATCAATAAATCCTAAAGATTTGTTGATTAGTTCCCAATTGTTAACTGAATTTCTTATAATATAACTATGATTTCTTATTATCCCTAATGGATTTCTTATTTCGTGAGCTATACCAGCCGCCAATTCTCCTATAGCTGACATCTTATTAGCCTGCAACAATTTATTTGCACTAATTTTTTCATTTGTAATATCAAATAGAAAAATTAAAATATATTTTCCCCGGGAATTTGTACTGTTCAGGATGTTTATGCCTACCTGATATATATAGTTATTTATTTGGAGTTCTTCTGTTATATAAATTCCTTGTTTAATAGCTTTATCAATAAGTTCATCAAATTCCTTCGTGGCAAAAACACCAAGGGATTCTTTATAATTTGCTCCTAATACTTGCACTTTATTTTTTCCTAACTCTTTTAGAAAACCTCTATTAATATTCTTTATGTTCTTATTTTCATCTAAAACCAACATATATTCTCTCATTCCATCAAATACTGCTTGTAGTTCATTGCGGCTATCTTCCAATTCTTTTGTTCGCAGCTCAATTTGACTTTTAAGTGAGTAATTCCAAATAGACATCAAACTTAAAATTGCAACTATAATTATAATCGATATGAATATATAACCTTTTATGTTATCCCAATCTCTATATTTTACAATTGGAGTAGATATACCAAACCATTTCTGTTGTATCTTTTCTAGCACATTTTTCTGACTCATTGAATTAATTCCCTTATTTAAGATAAATAAAAGTTTTGGTTTTGATTTTGGGATTGCAAAAACAACTTGATTTTCATA
>JAWLBU010000123.1:0-2929 GCA_041687555.1 Haloplasmataceae bacterium
ATAATTTGGTGATTGTTGAAGGGGTAGAAACGGAAGAACAAAAGGAAACTTTGTATAAATTAGGCTGTTTTTTAATGCAGGGGTTCCTGTTTTCCAAACCTGCCAAAATAACGGTTAAGAAAACATTGGAAAAAGTGGATGTTAAGAAATAACATCCTTTTTTTGACACTTTTTTTAAAACATTTTCTGTATAATATTATTAGGGAGTGACAGAAATGTTTAAAGAAATCAGTACAATGATTGAATTAACTAGTGACCATAATCTGCGAATAATGTCACCTAGAGTAATTTATAACGAAGATTATCTTCTGAGATTAATTATGTTTTGGTTTATGCAGCAAAATCATTTTATCGTTAATTCCGATTTAGACAGGAAAATTTGTAAGGCATTTCAGCTGGCGGATGAAAGAGCACGCAGTTACACGTATGCGACAATCGAAACACCTTTTAAGGTACGGAAAAAAGGGGAAAAAGACCCTTTGGCGGAAGCAAGTTCACAGGTCAGCGGTGTTAACGGCCACTTTACGGTATTATACGGCAAGAAAAAGGAACGTGTAGTACTTTTAAAAGATGCGAAACAATTTATCGTTTTGGAAGTTACCCTTAATAAGCCGTTAAAAAAAGGAACAAAAAAGTTTAAAAATTATAATCAGATAGCCCGGGATGTTGCCTGTATGATTCAGACTTTAAGTCATCTGGAGAATCCGTTTTTAGATAATCTTGGTTTATTTGTGGTAGCACCCGAAAAAGTTCTTGAAATGGAAATTTTTAAAACATATACATATAAGCCTAATATTGAGGAATTAATTACCAATCGCATAAAAGCATATGGTGATAATGAAGATAAAAAAGCTTTATTGGAATTATTTCAACGCTTATTTCAACGTATTGACGTTGATTGTCTCGCATATGAAGATATTATCCGTTTTATCACTAAAAATGACAGTCACTACGGTGAAAGAATCAACGGATTTTATAGTCAGTGTTTAAAATATCATGGTATTGAATGACATAAGTTTTTTATTGGTCGTACCGGTAATTACGATGATGATTCCTGAAATTTTTGGGAATCATCTTTTTTTTCGTTAAAAGTATTGAATTATTAAGTTTTGTAGGGTAAAATATACTTGTTTATAGTTTTTAAACACCAAGTTTAATATAAGTATACAATAAGGGAGGTATCTTTATAATTGAAAAAACTTAAATTATACGGTTTTAATAATTTAACAAAAACATTAAGCTTTAATATTTATGATATTTGTTATACTAAAACCGATGCCGACAGAAAAGAATATGTCGCATATATCGACGAGCAATATAATTCTGACCGTTTAACAAAAATATTATCCGGAGTCTGTGATATTATTGGGGCACATATTCTTAATATTGCGAAACAGGATTATGATCCTTCGGGAGCAAGCGTAACAATATTAATTTCGGAAGAAGAGGTACCGTTATATGTTGTTGACCCTTCATGCAACCGCGGTGTTATCGCTTGTCCGAAACATGTTGTTGCACATCTGGATAAAAGTCATTTAACCGTTCATACGTATCCGGAAACTCATCCGGGAGGAAATATCTCCACATTTCGCGTTGATATTGATGTCAGTACCTGTGGGACAATCTCACCGATAAAAGCATTGGATTATTTAATCAACAGTTTTGATTCTGATATAATTACGATTGATTACCGTGTCAGGGGTTTTACCCGTAACATGGCGGGAGAAAAACATTTTATCGACCATAATATAATATCGATTCAGGATTATATCAGTTCCGATATATTAAAAAAGTATGATACGATGGATGTAAATTTGCATCATTCGAATATATTTCACTCCAGACTGATTATTAAAGAATTAAATTTGGACAACTATTTATTCAATACTTCGGAAACATCACTTTCCGAAGAAGAAAAAAGCGACATTCTTCGCGAATTAAACCGGGAAATGGTTGAAATCTATTACGGGATGAATTTACCGTTAATCAAATAAAGGAGACCAACTATGAAATGTCAAGTAAAAAATGATAAATTTATAAAAAATATTTAATTAGTAAAATAAGTATACTAAAAAAGCCATAATTAATTATGGTGAAAAAAATCACAATTTGTGTTAAGCTAAGTTAAAAATAGTGTTTGTTGATAAAAGTTTATATATTACCCTAACCAATTTATGAGCTACATGACCGAGTGCATTATAATGATTTTTCCCTTGAGATACTTTTAATTCATAGTATTCCTTAAAGGTTTTATTTTTTAATGATAAATTAAATGCGGACCAAATTAAAGCCCAGCGAAGCATTCCACTACCACGTTTAGACATTCTTGTTGTAGTTGCTTTAAATTTACCAGATTGACGAACTCTAGGATCTAAACCGGCATAAGCTAGTACTTTACACGGTGAAGAAAAAAGTGTAATATCTTTAATGGAGGAAAGAATAATAGCTGCCTGCAATGGTCCCATTCCCGGAATGGACATTATAGGTGAATTAAGCGATAATACAATCAACTTTATATTGTATTTAATTTCCTCTATCTGCTTTGTGTAAAGTTCGATTTGTTCGATAGCTTGCTGGATTTGGAAGCCTAGAGAGTCTCTTTGAATGCCTACCGTGGTTAAACAAAGCTCTTTAAGTTCTAAAGCCTTCTCCTTACCGTATCTGCCGTGTGAAGCTTTATGTAGGAGTTTAGTTAACGAATCAATTCGAACTTTATTTATTTTTGATGGCAGAGGATAAGCTTTCAAAAGCTCATAAGCCGTCTTTAAATGAAGGTTTTTATTAAAGAAGTGATATAATTCAGGGAAAGCTTGATCAAGGTAGGAGATAAACTGAATTTTTGTTTTAGACCGCATTTTCATGATATTCTGATAAGATTTACATAAATCCTTCAATTCCTGAAGTGTATCATTTAAAGTTACTTCGGTAT
>JAWLBU010000124.1:0-2852 GCA_041687555.1 Haloplasmataceae bacterium
AAAACATAATAAATCTTGATGGAAGGGAAGAAAAAAATCAGTCAACATAATTATGCATTTTATTCCGCCATTTTTATGTAAAAAATGTTGACATTTACAGTATGCAGAAATTTACCTTGGGATAGAAAATATACTATGAATTGTGATAAAATTAAATAAAGTGTGTAAAAAAATAATAAATAATAGAGAGGTAAGTATGAAAAAAATTAAATTTGCTGTATTAGGACCGGGTAGAATAGCTGAGATAGTACTTAATGCTATTAAGGAAAAAGTTGATTTTACATATTATGCGGTAGCATCAAGAGATATAAATAGAGCGACTTCTTTTATGAATAAACATGGTTTTTCAAAAGCTTATGGTTCTTACGAAGAGCTATACCGAGATGAATTAGTTGATTTAATTTATATTGCTACACCCCATGCTTTTCATTATGAACAAATGAAGGAATGTATTATACATAAAAAACATGTTATTTGTGAAAAACCATTTACTATAAATGCTACACAAACAGAAGAAGTATTATCATTAGCTAATAAAAATAAAGTGTTAGTTGCTGAAGCATTGATGACAGCATATTTACCTTCTAGGAATGTGATAAAGAATATTCTCGATTCTAAAGAAATCGGTGACTTGATTTCATACAATGGTGTATTTGCGTATCCTTTAATGCATGTAGAGCGTGTTGTCACAAAGTCTCTTGGTGGAGGGACCTTACTAGATATTGGTATCTATCCACTATATTTTGCTATTTCTATGTTTGGTACTAACTTTGAAATTAAAGATATTCAAATCAAACAACTAAATGATATTGATTCATCAACATCGTTTAATTTATATTATCCAAATGGTTTTAGGGCAAATATTTACACTAGTATTGAAGAAGATAAGGGTGCATATGGCGATGTTTTTGGAACTAACGGCAGAATTCATATTGAAAATATTTGTAGACCCAGTAAAATAATTATTTATGATCAATTTGGAAATGTAAAACGCAGTATTAGTTTTGAGAATGGTTATGAATATGAATTTCAAGCAGTTTTAAATGCTCTCACAAACGGGAAATTAGAATGTCCAGAAATGACTCAAAAAGATACGCTATTTCTTATGAAAACGACGGATAAAATATTAAACAAAATGGTTTAATGATTAATTGATAAAGTTGTAAATTTATATGGTTTAAGTTAGGATTGAAGTATGTGACATAAATGCATGAATATTATTGAATTATAAGAAGGACTAGATTTCATAAAATAGAGCTTACTTCTGATTACTTAATTGAATTTGATTTGAAGAAAAGTAAAAATAGAGGGATAAATCTTATGTTTCAATTAATGTCAATAAATAAGGCTATTATATTACGTGATTTTAAAAAGAAGATATCGATGACTATGTAAAGTGAAATACAACTGAAATTGAATGGATGAATTAGGATGCTCCATGGGAGAAAGAAAATGTTATTGATGCTATTAAGGTGAAAGAATACTGGTGTAATAATTATCGAAAATATAAATTAAAATCTCATGATAGAATCAGAAGTCGTCTAGAGATATGTTTAAATAATAACGAAAAGAATCATATAGGTTGGATTAATTATTATAATATTGATCAATTCTTTAAATATACAAATGGTGATGGTAAATGCACAATAGGAATTGCTATACCTGAACAAAAGTAAAGAAGAAATGGCTATGGATTTAGCGCGATTAAAACTTATATCGATTATTTAAAATCTAATGGGATTAGTGAAATTTATACTCAAACATGGTCAGGTAATTTACCAATGATATATTTAGCTAAGAAACTAGGATTTCTAGAATGTAATAGATTTACGGATTTAAGAGAAGTAAATGTTAAAAAATATGAGGCACTCACATTTGTTTTAGGGAATTACAATGACTCAATTAAGTAGTAATGAGAAAGTTCAGATATATGAGGTTTTTAAGAAGTTATTGGAGATTGTTAATGGCAAAATTCTATCCTCTCAAGTTATTGTAGGGTGAATATATATATTTATCAGATTATAATATAAATGGTATAGGTAAGAATAATAAGAGTTAAAAAGATATTATATTGTTTAAAAGGGGCGGGAATAATAATGAAAAATAATATTCAAAAAATCCAAACTAATTTGTGGTTTGATACACAAGCCGAAGATGCAGCAAAGTTTTATACTTCGATATTCAAAAACTCAAAGATTAGCAGAATTACTTATTACGAAGAAAGAAAAACAGTAATGACCGTACAATTTGAACTGGAAGGAACAGAATTCATTGCATTAAATGGTGGACCTAATCACAGATTTTCAGAAGCAATTTCATTTATAGTAAATTGTGAGTCACAGGAAGAATTAGACTATTATTGGGAAAAACTAGCTGAAGGTGGGGACGAAAAGGCTCAAGTTTGTGGTTGGCTTAAAGATAAATACGGTGTATCTTGGCAAATTGTTCCTGATAATCTGTCCGATATGTTAAACGACACTAATCCTGAAAAAGCAGCAAATGTGATGAAGGCATTATTTCAGATGAAAAAAATCGATATAAAGACTTTAAAGCAAGCTTATGAGAGTTAAAATATTGTTATAGGCAACATAAATATATATTAATTCATTAGATGAATTAAAAGAGAACATGTTTGAACGTAAGAGGATTAAAACTATAGAATCAAAATATAAAAAGGTTTTCTGAAATTGGATAAATTTTATTATTTTAAAATTGAGATTTCAATGTTAGGAAATCCTTTTTTTGTTTGTAGGAATATATCAATAGTAGAAAAATAGCAGGGTGTAGTGGACAGGATATTGTAATATAAAAAGTTTATGAAAAATTATAAGTATACTTTTAATAAATTTTAC
>JAWLBU010000125.1:0-2845 GCA_041687555.1 Haloplasmataceae bacterium
TAATTTATCTATAAATTATATTTAATGTGGTTATTTTAGTAAATAGGTGGCTCAATCTTATTTATCATTTTTGGCTCTCTCTATTTTATCAGTTACATCAGCATATTTATAAAATAAAAAAGCTTTAATTTTAGAATTTTCGCCTGCAATATTCTCAATTGACGTAGTATCTCCAGAATTAATCTTTTCGTCTAGTGTATAAAACGCTAAATTAGAAATTATATTAGCACCCCATTTATCATCTTCATTTTGATGGCAAATCATTAACTCATATTTTCCTATATTGCTTTCAAGTTGATCACTTTCGATTAAATCATTTGTAACATGAACTACGCCATGTATATGTTTTTTAAACACAAAAACATCTGATTTACCTCCCATGTCATAACCTAGATGAAATGGTATAGGTGAATGAAGAACAAAATCTACAGGACCTAATACTTTTTCTAGAGCACTTTTCTTAATGTCATAAGATTTTTCATAATTCATTTTCTTTTTTAGTAAGTTTTTAAACATATATTGTAACCTTTCCCTCATTTTACATAATTATGATAATTACTAATGTAGAGATTATATCATATAATTCAACTAATAACTAATGAATTTAGTCAGCTTTTTATTAGTAAAATGTGTTACATTGGAGCTATCATTAATAGCATTAATCTATGATAATAGAATATAAATATGTAAGCATGCTGATACTAGTATTCTTTTTGTTTATTAAAATTGTATTTATGATATAATTTAACATGAAAAATGATTTTATAAGGTGGGATATTTGTGAAATATACATGTGAAATCATTATTGATGAGGATATTAATAGGGTTACCGAACTTTTTAGAGATTATAGTCTTATGCCAAAATGGAAGCCTGGATTAACAGAAATACAACATATCGAAGGTGAAATAAATCAACTAGGAAGCATAACTAATCTTTGTTTTCAGTGGGAAGATCAAAAAATGGTCATGAAAGAAACAATTGAATCCAATCAGTTACCTGATCTTATAACATTGGTATATGAAGTAAAAGGTGCTTGGAATCGATGTGTAAATCATTTTTATGAAATACCTCAGGGAACAAGGTGGGTAATGGAATCTGAATTCCGTTTCGAAGAAAAGAATGATATACCACTAAAAGCTTTTGAAGAGAAGACACTAAATGGTATGATGTTATTTAAATCATTTGTGGAAAGTCATATATGATTTATAAATGTAAATAATGAATATATAATTACTGTTTTTTTATTTGGATAACATATACATTTATTAGAGGATGTTTGCTTTCTGTTTTATATCTATCATAATATAGATTAAAATCAGCGTTATTAAGTGTTAATTTACAAATCAGGTCTTTAATATATTGAATCACTTGTTTGGAATCGTTTATATCTACTTTACTTTCATAGTATAAACAATTAAGTGGTATTATGATATTACAGTGAATATTATTTTTGACTAAATAATTAACTAAATAATCGAAAAGGACATTAAAACAACCTCCACCTGTAGTATTAAAGACACCCCCGCAAAGAATAATTTCTTCTACAACATTTGGTATTAGGGGTCTATCACCGAATAGTTGATGCTTAATAAAATTTACAGGACTAATTTCATCATGAGTATAAATCTTACCTTGATGGGTTAGATAACGTTTATCATATATATCCTTTCTTGCTTGAATTATTTCAATTACTTCATGATTACACGAAGTAATTATTTCATCTATACCATTTTTAGCTTGCTGATATTTATCACTCCATGAAGTTGCATGTATAATTAATAACAATTTCATATATTCCTCCTATTTTATTCAATTATACAATGTTATTTCAATTTTAATAGTCTATAAAAAAGCATGAAATTATGTTATAATATTATCGTAAAAAAATTATTTGTACTTTGGGGAATGTAAATGGAAGACTATCTAATATAAGAAAACTAGTTTTTAGCTTTTTTTATGCTAAAACTGTAATATATATGAAATAATATTAGTGGTTTAATTTGTAATAAAGAAGGTTGCACATGAGAATCAATAAATATATTAGTGAATCAGGAATATGTTCAAGAAGAGAAGCTGATCGGTTAATAGAAGAGAACAAAGTAAAAATAAATGGAATGTTGGCTAAGCTAGGTAGTAATGTTGATGATAATGATACAGTTGAAGTTGACGGACAATTAATTAAACCTAAAAGCAAGACCATTTACATAGCGCTAAATAAACCGGTAGGTATTGTAAGTACTTCGGATCAGAATATTAAGGATAATATCATTGATTTTGTCGGTCATGAGGAAAGAATATTTCATATAGGAAGACTCGATAAGGACTCAGAAGGACTTATTTTATTGACTAATGACGGTGACATTGTCAATAAAATACTAAGGGCGGAAAATAATCATGAAAAGGAATATATTGTTACCGTCAATCAAAAGATAACGGATGATTTTCTGTATAATATGTCTAGAGGAGTAAGGATTTTAGGTACAATAACCAAACCATGTAAAGTTAAGAAAATAAATGATCGAACATTCAATATCATCTTAACTCAAGGTTTAAACCGTCAAATTAGAAGAATGTGTCAAACCTTTAATTATCGGGTCATTAGACTACAAAGAATTAGGATTATGAACATTAAATTAGGTAATCTTAAGGTTGGTCAATGGCGATACCTTAATAATAATGAACTTAATGAATTAATGCGATTATTAGATTAAATATTGTCATTTTTATATCGTATTTTAGTATGAAACAGACATATAATTTATGTCATAATTAATATTTGAATATTAATAAGTAAATAAAAGAGTTGATATTATTATATATATATCAACTCAAACGATATTAAAT
>JAWLBU010000126.1:0-2747 GCA_041687555.1 Haloplasmataceae bacterium
ATCAAACACCTAATGAATACGAATCCAAAATAAGAATAATTATATAAAAAAGTTTAACTTTTTATGTCCAAACTATTGACATAAATCCAATATTCATTAATATTATTATTAGAAAGTTATAAAAAAGAAAAAGATAATAGTTAATCTTGTTATAGTTGATATTGTATAGACAAAATGTAGAAAAAAATTTGAAGATATTAAAAGGTAGCACGAATTGTAGTTTAATGAAAAAATGGAAGTATACATAGAAACTATTAAATTTTTCAAAAGTGAGGACTTTTGCTTAATTTTATTCTTATTTAATAGTTATTGAGAAAAATGAAAGGAAGAGTGTATATGGCTACATACAAGGAAATACAGGAATATGTTAAGATCAATTTTGGATATACCCCTAAAACGTGTTGGATAGCACATTCTAAGGAAATATATGGTCTAAATCCGAGGGTTGCATATAATAGAAATGACATTAATAAAAGAAAGTATCCTTGCCCAGCTAATAAGCAAGATGATATTAAAAAGGCATTTAAACATTTTGGGATGCTTTAGTTGGGAAATAATATATTAAAAAAAAGAAGTAATATTTGAATATAATTTGAGGATTTTATCTATGCATTAATATATTGATTTTATATTTATAATAATAATAGAAAAATACTGTAAGTAAAAAAGCTTTCGATTTTAATTATCAAAAGCTTTTATTATATTTATAGGGCTAATTTATAGATATTATAAACATCATCGGTGTTTAATTTAACAAAACTACCGATAGTTCCGTATTCTGTTGCTTTTTTAGCCATCTCATGTAATCTTGATTCCTCGATATTTGCTTCTTTAAGGGTGGTAGGTAATCCGATTTCTTTATAAAACTCCTTAAGGTATTTAATCCCTTGTTTAACGGTACTATCAAGATTATTTAAATCTATTTCTACATTAAATACTTTATTAACAAATCTCGCAAAGCGACTGACATCATGTTCGTAAACATATTCCATCCAATGAGGGAAAATAATTGCGAGACCCGCACCATGAGCTATGTCATAAATCGCACTTAATTCATGCTCAATATTATGACTTGCCCAATCTTCCTCCCTACCGGTTCCTAGTAAACCGTTATGCGCAATTGTACCGGCCCACATCAAATTTGCTCTTGCTTCATAATTATTTGGTTCATTTAAGCAGATTTTTACCTGTTTCATTATGGACCGAATCGTAGCTTCACATAATTCATCGGTAAAATCTACTCCTCTTTCATTAGTGAAATAGCGCTCAAAGACATGAGCAATCATATCCGATGCACCGCATGATGTCTGATAGTCGGGTAATGTGTAGGTTATTTCCGGATTCATAATCGCAAACTTTGGTCTGATAATTGAGCTTCCCGCTGAACGTTTATACCAGCCGTTTTCATCAGTGATGACACAACCCGTGCTAGCTTCACTTCCGGCAGCCGGAATTGTCAGAATAACTCCTAATGGTATAGTATCCTTTATTTGTGCTTTACCTGTAAAAAAGTCCCAGACATCACCATCATATTTTGCCCCAAAACCAATAGCCTTGGCGGAATCAATAACACTTCCTCCGCCTACTGCCAGGATAAAGTCGATTTTTTCATCTCTACAAATTTTAATTCCTTCTCTTACGAGACTTAATCGTGGGTTTGGTTTTACACCTCCCAGTTCGACATATTCAATATTCTTTTCTTTTAGTGCCTTAATGACCGTATCATATAAACCGCTTTTTTTAATACTTCCGCCACCATAATGTAGTAAAACCCTTTTCCCATAGGTTTTAACCTCATCACCAACTATGAGCTCTGCCTTTTTACCAAAAATGATTTTTGTTTGGTTTTGATAAACAAAGTTTCTCATCTTAACCATCCTTTCAAATGTTATTAATATTATAAACAATTATTTATAATTATATAAACATATATTTATAATGTAAAGCAATATGAAAAACAAATCCCTACTTTTCGTAGGGATCATTTTACTCGATATTAATCATTTTTGTGGTAGTTTCTTGTTCATCTGTTTTTGGTAATACCAGTCTTAATACGCCATTATCATAATTGGCTGATATTAACTCAGAATTAACATTAGGAATTGAAAAAGAACGTGAATATGTTCCGTATTTTCTTTCTTTTCTGATAAATCTAGTGGTCTCCTCATTGATTTCTTCTGTCTTATTAACGCTAATAGTTAAAATATCATCGGAAATACTAACGTTAATATCCTCCTTTCTTACACCGGGCATTTCAACTTCAAATTCATAGAATGTGTCAGCTTCTTTAATATTTAACCGCATCATTTTGTTGGAATTATGTAGTAAGCTATCCGGTATAATATCAGAGAAGAAATGATTTAAATCAAATATATTGCTTTTTCTTTTATGATTTGTGATAATATTAAGCATCTTTTTACCTCCTTTTTCAAATATTATTATATGTATTTATTGAGATGTTATTAATATTTTAAACCGTTCTACAAACAATAATATTAGTTTTCTATGGGTGATAAAAATGCGTTTATTTATTGATATATTTACTCTGTCATCTACTGTGCTAATAGCATTATTTATATATTTATATTATTCTCGTAAATATTGTAAAGAACGGAATATTTTGTTAAAACTTTATGTTTATGGGATGTTAGTATCTTTGCCAACTATTTTTTTTGAAAAGGTGCTTATCTCATTTGATAATTTTCCTTTTATTATATCCGGATTATACCGAGCATTAGTAGTTGCCG
>JAWLBU010000127.1:0-2703 GCA_041687555.1 Haloplasmataceae bacterium
GTTTTCCTAAATGTTTTTAAACTGGAGGTTTAGCTCAGTTGGGAGAGCATCTGCCTTACAAGCAGAGGGTCGGCGGTTCGAGCCCGTCAATCTCCACCAGTTCGCAAGTTTTTCATCATAAGATGAATTTATAATTCAGTATACAAGAGAAATTTACTAAAAAATATTGAAAAATTAAAAACTTGTGATATTATATTTATGTATGATGTCCCGCTAGCTTAGCTGGTAGAGCACTTGACTCTTAATCAAGGGGTCACAGGTTCGAATCCTGTGCGGGACACCACTCATGCGGGTGTGGCGGAATTGGCAGACGCACTAGACTTAGGATCTAGCGACCTTGTTCGTAAGGGTTCGAGTCCCTTCACCCGCACCATATTAAATGACTTATTACAGTCATTTTTTAATATAAAATATAGGACTATAGCCAAGCGGTAAGGCAATTGGCTCTGAACCAATCAATCGAGAGTTCGAATCTCTCTAGTCCCGCCATCATAAAATAAGCTGTGTTTTAAGAAAAACACAGTTTTTTTTCTTTTAACATGTTATAATAGATTAAAATAATTTAGAGAGTGTGATAGTTGATGAATGTATACAAACTCTTTTCAGAGTGTTTTCCAAATTTTAATATTAGTTCTAACAAATTTTATAAAAGGTTGGCATATGATGACAGTAATATTTTAAAAATAGAGGACGGTGGAAAATTACTAGGATTTTCCATAGTAAATAATAATTCTATTTTACTGTTGTGCATTGCACCTGAAATGCAAAAAAAGGGATTAGGAACGGTATTATTGGGTGAATCTGAAAATATGATAAAAAGTAAAGGTTATGAAAAGGTAATACTAGGTTTGGGGAATACTTATTTGTTTCAGGGTGTGCCTTTTTTAGGCGAAGAGAAACCATATAATTTTTTTATTAAGCATGGATATTCCGCTAGCTGGATAAGTAATGATCTTAAGATGAAACTTGCTGATTTTTCTTATGATGATATCAATATTCCGGAGCCAAGTGTAAATGTTGAATATCGCTTCATTAAAGAACATGAAAAAAATGATTTGTTGTTGGCAGTCAGCCAGGTTGATAAGAGTTGGGTTAAATATTTTGTAAATTGTGATTCGGTGTTAATCGCAGTTAATAATAATGAAATCGTTGGATTTGCGATAGTATCAATAGATGACAGTTTACCTTATTTTGCTGAAAACAGTAAAGTGGGATCAATCGGTTGTGTCGGCGTGATCCCTAAAGCAAGAAAGAAAGGTATAGGGTTAAGTATGGTTGCTTATGCGACTAATGAAATTAAAAACATGGGTTGTGATGAAGGCTTTATCGGTTGTACTCATCTTGAATCATGGTATAATAAATTAGGTTACCGGACCTGTATGCGATTTTGGATGGGTGAAAAAAATATATAAAACGAAAGTGTGTGAGATAAATGACTGAACAAATTATATTAGTTAAGCCGTCTATTGAGTATGAACAAGAATTATTGACTTATAAGACAGAAAGTCTAAAAGAGAATATTCATATTCATGGAGGAAATCGATTAGACACAATTAATTCAATAACCGAATACTTGGAACATCTTAGTAATATGGAATCTAAAGATACTGTACCTAAAGGATTAGTACCCTCAACCACTTTAATTGCGGTTAAAGAAGCTAGTAAGGAAATGGTGGGTATTATTGACATCAGGCATGAATTAAATGAATCTTTATTTAATAGTGGCGGACATATCGGTTATAGTATAAGACCAAAATATAGAAATCAGAGTTATGGAAAGATGATGCTGAAATTAGCTTTAAATAAGTGTGCTGATTTAGGACTGGATAGAGTGCTGATAATTTGTGATGCGGATAATATTGCTTCTGCAAAGGTTGCGATTAGTTGTGGTGGTGTAGAAGAATTCACTGAGATATCTATAAATGAAAAAATCAGACGTTTTTGGATACGTGTAGATAAGTAATATTATAAAGTTTAGTAAATGTGAGTGATTAAAATGAATATTAGATACGCAACAATAAATGAACTTAAATTAATTAGTTATCATGATAAACATGTTAGTGATAATGAATTAAAATCGCTAATAAATCAAAAACGTATTATCATCGCGGAAGAAAATAAGCCTTTTTTAGGATGGCTACGTTATAATTTATTTTGGGATAATACTCCGTTTATGAATATGTTATTTGTATTGGAGCCTTATCGTAGGAAAAATATCGGAAAATCATTGGTGTTGTATTGGGAAAATGAGATGAAGAATAGAGGATATAAAAAAGTTATGACTTCGACTCAAGCAAATGAGGATGCGCAACATTTTTATCGACTTTTAGGTTATAGAGATTGTGGATCTTTGATCTTACCAAATGAACCTCTAGAAATAATATTTATAAAAGAGTTATAGTTACAAAGAGTATTATCATCACTGATAATACTTTTTTTGTGGAAAAAAATAGCGGTTGAAACACACATTGGGATGTGATAAAATCATAATTCCTGATGCTTCTAAGATAAATCAACCAGTAATTGGTTGTTGACAATAAGCATCAAGAGTGGTAGAATTTAAAATTGTCGTCCCGTTAAACGACAAAAAACAAGACAAAAATGTTGACAAGCAAACGCTGATTTGATATGATAAATAGGCGTTATGCGAGTAGATCTTTGAAAACTAAACAGAACATAAAAACCTTTGAGTACAGAATCTAA
>JAWLBU010000128.1:0-2634 GCA_041687555.1 Haloplasmataceae bacterium
GTCTGCGGTGAAGTTTGATCCCAACTGGCCGGGACCGGATAATGTCATGGGGTATACAGGTTATCAATATGATCGATATGCCGGTCTCTATTATGCCCAGGCAAGATATTACATGCCGGAGATTGGACGGTTCATCTCAGAAGACCCGTGGAAGGGTAGTTTAGGTATACCGAACACGATGAATCCTTATCCGTACGTGTTGAATAATCCTAAAACTTACGTAGATCCTTCTGGTAAGATGAGAGTAATAGATGATGGTAAAGTTGAACTTTTTGATGGTACTATTCAAACCCAAAACGGCCAAAAACTAAACCCAGTAGCTTCAAATAATTGGAAAGGTGACGAAGCAGGTTCTCCATTATATAATTATGAAAATTCTTTTAGGATATTTAATGGAAAAATACAGGCAACGAATTATAAATTGGAAATGTCAGGAACAATAAAGGTTACGATTAATAATGCATCAGATATAAATATTGGTAACGATGGATCAATTAATGTACAAAATGGAAATGTAAATGTAACTTTATCACCTGATAGCAATAGTTTAACTATTAAATCAGGGGACTTTACTATAAATTTTGGAATGGATGGAGTTTCTGGCGCGGTGAATTATGGAATGGGGGATACAAATACAAATGTTTACAAATTTCCTAAAGTTGATTATAATGACCCTGCTTATTTAATTGTCGCAGAATCAACTTTAGAAAAGAAACAGATAGTTGATAATATTATAGTTGAGTATTCAATTACTTGGACAACAAAAGTGAAAAAGAAATATTACAATGATAAAGTTAAAGAGGCAATGCTAGATCCATCTTATACTGATCAATATGGGGAACCAAATTATCTACCGTTACCTGAATTAGCAGAATTACCACAAATTAAAGTAAATATGCCTAATATAAGAGTTCCTATTAGAGTTCGAATTCCAATTCCTATTCCTTAAAGGATGTTATATCTATGAAAAACGTAAAAATTTATTTATATTGTTATTGCTGTTGTATTAGTAAGTATTCTATTTAACATACCAAATCAACAAAAAAACGTTGAACCCGAAGTAGAAGCAAGAGAATTTGCATATCTTTGGCTAGAGGTTTTACACAATGATTCTCAATTGCATAAGGAAAAATTAATAGAGGAGTGGGCAAAATCTAGTAGTTTATCAAAAAGTGAGATACAAGGTGTATTAGAAATACACATAGGTCAAGTTGCTGAAATATTGAATTTAAGGCATCCGCATAAAATAGATAAAGACAAGATTTCGATTACAAAAGTGGATGAGTCTGGCAACAATATTAAATTTAAAATATTATATGAAAATGGCTCAATTACAAGTAAACTTGCTTTAAACTTAAAAAAACATAAAAATAAGTGGATTATCGATAATGTTGAATAAAGTGTTAGCATAATGTGTTGTGTTAATGTGCACTGCACCCCCTGTTGAATTAAATATACAATTGGAGGTGCAGTATTTTTTTGATAATACTTAACACAGCAACAAACAATGTATGAATACAATGGAGTCTCTTCCTTTGCCGGGTTTTCTTAAGTCAACGATGGTTTGGACCCGTAGGCCCACCGTAAACCCGTAAGCCACCATATTATGGAGATGATGAGAATGATCATCGGATGATTAAAAAAGGAATAGATTTATTTTACCAACATTACCCTGATTACGAACCTGCATTTAATGAAATTCCTTTACCATAAAGGGAGAAGGTGAAATTGTTTTGAACAACAAAAGAAGAAATTTATTAGTATTATTAATGATTACTTTAATCGCAGTAACAAATATTTTTTTACTTAACCCAAGATCAAATCTAATAGCTTCTGAAGAGAGTGAGATAAGAGAGATGTGGAATGAGTTATTAAAAGACTGGGATCAACGAATTCCGTATGAAGATATTATCCAAAATTTCGAAGAGAATATTGAACGGTTTAATACAGCGGCTACTTACGTTGCAGAGTATCCAAGAAAGGATGATGAAAATTTTGTTATTGAAGAAATTGACGGTGAGTTAGTCGTTAAATTAATCGGAGTTAGTAATCAAAAAAAAGTAAAAATAACTGATGAGGATGTTAAGACAGATATTATTTATCTATTTAGACAATGTAATTATCAATCTATCGATGATGATAGTGGTAACGGCATATACTTTACACTAAATGACACAAATATTGGCTTTGGTCATGGAGTTGTATTTACTAAAGATAGTCAAGAACCCGATGGTTGGGGGGTTCGATTAACCAAAATAGAAAAGATAAGTGATAATTGGTATTATTTCGAAGCTAAATAGATATCTGAATCCGTGTAAACGTAAGTTGTAGGATTATCATTAATAAAAAAATTCATTCCGGTGGCATCCAATTGATGACCGCCGGTCTTTTTCCTTCTAGATTACTTTCCTGCCTGCAACTTGTGTCCCATTATAGCCTGACCGGATACTTGAAACATTTTTCATCGTAATAGTAGCATCTAAGAATCGTAGAATGTTAGGCTGGAATTTTAATAGAAAAATAATATATTTTTTGGTAGGTGATAAAAAATGAATATTAGGTTATTCTTTATTATTTCCAGTCTGATAACTATGGTAGCAATTTATTATTTGTTTGTATATGAAGATGTTGAAG
>JAWLBU010000129.1:0-2631 GCA_041687555.1 Haloplasmataceae bacterium
TTGTTTGACATAAAAACATCCTCCTTAATATTTTAATTAAGCAGGATTATCTCACATTAAATTGGTCTTTAATAGATGCATTAGATTTTACGCTTACGATGAAACAATACTTAATTCAACTAGCATAATTATAAAATGGGGTAAGAGCAGATTAGATGTCTGTACTCTTACCCATTTTTTACCCTTGTAATCTTGCCCCTTGACCTCGTTTTAAAAGCAGATTAGATGTCTGTACTCTTACCCATTTTTTACTTTACTCGTGTTTTTCGTAATTTTTTTTGCGTAAACGTCATGCTTAAAATTGATTTTAATGCCAAAAAAACACTCTTTTTTAACGTTTTTAAAGGTTATTTTTAGCCTAAAACCTAAACAAATAGACGAAATGAAAAGCATCACATAACCATAAAAGCCTACTAATAAAAGGTCTTTTTAGATTACACAACAATATTTTCATACTTTTTACTACCCCCCTAGCTAATTCCGCGAAAATTCACACGAAGGTCTGGCGCGGTCAACAGGAGTATAGTTGTAGAGATTCCAATCCCCCCTCCTGTCAAGGTTTTAGAGAAAAGATTATTTAACTTAGTGTTTCCCAACGTTGATATCATCAGTTTAGTAATTGTATGATTTACTCAACGAGGGAATCCCTTATTTATTTGAAATATTTAAGCTGTTATAATTTACATTTTTGAAATCAAAACCACACAACGACATGTGATACTAAATATTGTTTAAATTAATAAAAGTAGGATAAGATTTAATACTCTAAAGTTTTTAATATTGATAATTAAAGCATTCCAAAATACTTAAATGCTTTTCTTATATCCTCCTGCTTTTCAGCTGGACATGGATACTTTCGTTTATTTGTGTCATTCCTATTATAAGCAACTCTTGGAGATAGACCATTGATTTCTTTCGAATGTGCTATCCAACATGTTTTAGGAGTATATCCAAAAGTAGCTTTTACATATTCTTCTATTTCTTTGTATGTAGCCATATATATCATCACCTACCTCAATCCAAACTCTATCCCCATTTATCATTAAATTCCTTAAATACAATTATCCCTTGCATTTCTATTATTTTTAACATTCCTATTTCATCATCAGTTAGTATATTATTATGTTCTATGTAAAGTGGTTCATCATACATCGTAATAACACTCATAAAAACACTTGCACAGGGTTGATTGAATTTATTTTCAGGCTTTAAGTAATTTTGAAATTCTTCCCCACCAAAATGACATCTATTTAAATTACTGTCTATTGTGGTAAAATACCATGTTAGACCAGCATTAAAATAAAATTTAGATACTCGTATCCCACACTTTAGTATACAAAACATAAATCTCTCGTGTGGACCAAGTAGTGCTAGTTGTTTTTCTATCTCATCCAATGCATCTAAATCCCAAGCCTCTTCCCTAATCACCGAATAAACTGCGGGACTCATATTTTCTTTATCTGAGAATTGGGCAATAAAATTTTGATAATAGTTGGAGGTTTGTATCTTCTCTATTACATCTCCCTTCCCTAAAAAGTTTTCAAAATAATCCACATCAATTGGATCGGTTATAAATTGAAAATTGAGCTTATAAGTAATATTCTCATCTGCTAAGGCAAGTGATATTGGATCAAGGATAATAAAGAGAATTAAGGCAATTCCGATCGTATATTTTAATGTTTCAACGAAAAAATTAACATCTTCATCCTGGGAATATCCGTGCTTCTCTCCAAAATTTGTACGGACACGGTAAAATGTATCGAAGCCTTGCTTATGAATTATCTTATTTGACTTTTTAATTAAATTACCATGGTGCTCGAAATATTCTGAAAGAAGATCCTTAATTTCTTTATAAGCATCAGACATTTCTATTAATTTAGATTTGATTTCCGCATTCATGGGAAATCTATCCTTTGCAGTCCACCTTTTCAATATTGTAGAATCATCAATTGAAATATAAAGCATTGAATTCAACACTTCACTTGCTTGACGAATAGAGTAAAATGCACAATCAAAATATCCTTCTTCATAGAGAAAAATAGAATTTGTAAGCAATTGTATAGCTTCGTTTAAAAAGTTATTACAATACATAACATCAACACGACCTGTGTATAACATTTGGCTATGAAGATACAACAACAATCCTTCTCTTTGTGGAATTTGGATCTTTACCCTACCTTCATCACACATTGAATTGATTATCATGCGTTCAAACTCATTTATCTCCTTAGACATGTAGCTCAACCCCTTACATAATTTCATTCATATTCTAATATAAGATATTTTCACATATGTATATTGTACAAAATTTGTACCATTTTGTACATGTCTATTATGTTTTTATAATCATTATGTTATCAATTTTATATCTACCCTGTTCACTCAACTCTACCACTTTTTCAGTGGTTGCTATGGTTCCACCAACAACCAAAAAAGGGAATCCTAGCACTTGAGTCTCTAGTTATTTAACCTTGAGATTACCAAGTGAAGGGAAACCCTTTATATGTGGATTCTTTAAACTGTTATTTTTGTTTTCTTGATAGAGTAGAACAGTGGGTTTACCACCGTCCCCTCATCAAACCGTACGTGCGATTTTCCCGCATACGGCTTTCCGATATTCTTCTTCCTTCA
>JAWLBU010000130.1:0-2547 GCA_041687555.1 Haloplasmataceae bacterium
AAAAAATATTATATTTGGATAATTGTTTTTAGTTTATTCTGTGTTGTTGTTCTTGTAGGTTTTATTGGGTGGTTGTCTCTTGATTCTTTTATAATTAAGGCCGGTGTTTTGGATAATTTAATGAAAACGGCAGAAGTAACAACAGACCAATATAAAAACATAAATCAGACTTGTTTGGCTGAATGTGTTAAGGGGTGCGTAAATGTCACTTGAAGAAATTGCAGATGATGGAATAAAAATAAATGAAACATCAGAAATTGGAGAAGTTTTTAATAATTTAGACGCTGATGGTATGAGTGAAAAGACAAAATTACCGCGTATAGATGTAAATACAAGAATTTCAGAACTTGAAAGCAGACATTTAGCAATATTTGATAATTTTAAACAAATCGGATTTATTCCAAAATGGAGTAATTTAGGAATGAGTATTAAAAGATTAAATGTTTCAATCAGAGGAGAAGGAAGAAAAGAAAAAGAAAGAATTGCAACAGCAAAAAGGGAGTCGTCAACAGGACAAAACGCTTTAAATTTTGTTGGTGATTTATTTAAACCACGAGGTAATTAATATGAAAATGTATATAGACGATACAAATATACCATATTGGTTAATTGGTGTTATTTTGGTTATAATAATAATATTAAGCATATGTGTAGGTTTTAGTTATGGCTTATATATGAACGCTTTATATGTTCAAAAAGAGATGGAAATGCAATGTAATGAATATATATGTAAGAATTATTTGGGTGATTCATGCGGTCAGATTGATGGTTATGCGCCTTTTAATATGACTTATGTAGATATAACCAAACCAAATATAAACACAAGAGCGCATACGCCTTATGATTAAATTGATAAAGGGTTTGAGATTTCTTGTTTTTCCCAATTAAATTTATTTTCCCATTTTCTTTTTTTATCTTCCAAATTCATAACTTTCTTAATTTGAATTATCTGATTTACTGTTAACTTGCCCCATTTATGATAATCCGCAGATTTAAACGCTGTTCTATGTTTAACAAATCTTTCCTGGTATATTTTGGGTTTTTTAAGTAAATCAATAAATGAGTCTTTATCTTTTATTGAATTAAGACCTTTTATCTTTGGTTTTTCTGTGCAATAAAACTTAGGCCTTACAATAATAGCTGAGGGGACACTATATTCATGTTTTAAAGCCCCTAATTCTTTACTAGAAGGAAGTTTTTTATTATCTTTAAGAAATATGCTATCTGTATCAAAATACACTATATGCGGCTGTATTCTCTTATTAGATAATGAGTTTAAAAGTTTTAATCTTGCGTAAGCTGTAGTATATGCAGACCATATAGGTATTGAAAAACTTGTTGGTTGTCCGTCTGTTGTTGTAATTTGTAAGTAGTCACCAAATCTTTTAGTAGTTTTGTTTTTTATATCTTTATATGTTATATCTGATATATGCTTCATTGATGATCCGTCATAATATCTAAATCCAAACCTTCCGTATAAACTATTCATACTTAATTTAGTCATTAATTCCATTGGACTATTTTTATCTTTTTGTTCTAATCTTTGTTTATATTTATCAGCTATATAATCTTTAAATAACGGAATTGTTCTATGATATATTAACCCTTCACCTAATTTATGTATTTCAAGTCCCATCTTTATTGCGTGTCTTATTTCTATATGGGTATAATATCCTTTTATATTGTGATATGGAAAGAGTAACCTTCCGGTTGGGTCTCTAAATGGTAAAGATGGAATATATGAATAAGGCAAAATTCCTTCAATATATGATACACCTTCATAATCATCAATTATTCTTTCTCTAATTTTTTTATGATATGAATATCTACGGGGGTCAGGATATTCATTTTCCAACATTACAGAAGGATATAAAGAATTAAAATCATATACATTAACATCGTTAAATGTTCCTCTTTGGATAGCTTCTGTTCTTCCGCCATAATAACCTTTGAATACTAATTTATGGTTCTTTAAAGGTTCAATCTTAAAAGATTCTTTTAAATAATTCTTTTTAAAATCGTCCATTGATACAGACGCTATTGTAGATTTAAGTCTCACCCCTCTTTTTGTTATCCAATTATAAACATGGTCTTTAAAAAACTTATATGAAATATATGCGTCATTTCTACAATATTCTTCAAGCTGGACTTTTTCAAATTCATTTTTTGGAAATCTTTTAAAACATTTAGGATGTGGCATTTTAGGAACACCGATTATTTCACCTAATTTTTTAACAGAAGCCGGAAAAAAATTTAATGTGTCATAAAATGTTATATATTTATTTGGTGACCTTATATATCTAAAATAATATATTCTTCCATTTCTTTCACAAATCTTAAATGATTTGGGCTCATCCTGAAAACATCCAAAGAAATCAAATTCAAGATTGGTTGCTATAAATAAACTATCTCTTACTTTTTTTGATTTAATAAATTCTTTTATATCGTCGGTATTATCAAATATCTTATCAACACCATCACCTATAAATGAAGCAAGAACAAACTTATTTTTATCACCAGCTGTTTCAATATCAAAACCTATTATTT
>JAWLBU010000131.1:0-2520 GCA_041687555.1 Haloplasmataceae bacterium
AAACCTGCCCAGCTACAGGCTGGAACAGGCACAAAAGGAGAAGCACAATGACTGATAACTACATCGACCCCCTGGAAGTGAAAGATATATACGACTATTCCCCCCGTGAACAGACAATTCTTCGTGTAACGTGTATACGCCTGGATTTGTACAATAGTGGAAAAAACTGCGGCCGGAAAGCCATTCAGAGAGAAATGCGGAGGCTGGAAATTAACAATGTCCCTTCTGTTGCGACGATCGGAAGGATTCTTAGGGACCAATATCTTACACATGGGAGGACCGGATATTATCCTGGGGACCCTCCTTAGGATTTAAATATTGACAGGTTGCAAACGGTAATTATAATTGTCGTTGAAACGGGAAAAATAGTTGTCGCCAATCACGCGTCTTTTATCTGCTTCTTATCTTTTTGCTTTCCACCAATTTCAAATATGTGATTATCTACTGAAAAATCCCCTACCTCATTATAATATATTTTATGTCCTGAGTTTTTTAGCATTTTTATAAAAAAAATCTCTCTTATTGTCCTAATCTGTGCTTCATATCCGATTTCTTCTATTATAGCTGAATATAAGTCCTGATTATCTAGATACATCTTTTCAGTATTTTTTAATAAGTTGCTGCCGGCTTTATTCTTTTTTAGTAATTCGATCAAGCCCGTTTCATACAATATCATTAAGTAATTTTGAATAGTCTTATTATCTAATCCAATATTTTTTGAAATACTGTTTATATTCAATTCTCCTGGAGGAATAGTAGCGAGATAAGAAATAATTCTTTTAAAATGTGATAAATTTTCAGTTTTCAATTTATAAAAGTTTGAAATATCTTCAAATATTACCTTCTCTATTACTCTCAGTATCTTCTGATGATATTTTTCTTTATCTTCCAGGAAAAATGGATAATATCCACCGTTCAAATATTCCTTAAAATAACCTTTTATTTTTTTTATCGAAGATAGCTTACCTTCGAGTTCGCTTCTTTTTTCTAAAATATCTTCTACGCTAAAAGCTTCTGTTTCATAAATATCATTAAAAAGCAGATACTCGCGAAAAGACATTCCATCCATCCGATACAAGACACCCCGTCTAGATAAATCATAGGTTCCTTTTATTAGGTCAATGCTCGAGCTACCGGAAAACACTATTTTTATATCCGGATATGAATCGTAAGCATTCTTAAGCTCTTGATTCCACTGAGCATATTGTTGTTATGTTTACATCTTCAATATTTCCATTAAATCATTGTTAATAAATATATTTTCTCTTCCAATTTTTCTTATTTCTAGTAATCCGACACCTGACAGCTTATGTAAATATACTGACGCCGTTTTTCTCTCTATTCCGAGACCATGTACAAGAAATTCAACTTTGCAATAAGGATTTTCAAATAATAATTCTACCAACTCTTTTGAGTATATTTTCGGTATTTTTTCTTTTACATGCTCAATTTTTTTATCCATCAATATTTTTATCATTTTTATTTTCTGTATTGTTTCAGTAGCAGTTATTTCAATCCCTTTTAATATAAAAAGTAACCATTGCTCCCAATTTTCTTCTTTTGTTACCTCATGCAATAATCTATAATATTCAGCTTTGTTCTTAATAATATATGAGCTTAAGTATAATATTGGAATTTCAAGATAATCCTTTAATAATAAATATAGAATATTTAATATTCTTCCCGTTCTTCCATTTCCGTCGTAAAATGGGTGGATGCTTTCAAATTGATAATGAATAATCCCTAATTTTATTAAATCATCTTCATCAGAATTTAGATATTCTGTCATGTTTTTTAGCAGATCATTTATAGTATCTGGTTCATCCGGTGGTGAGTACATTACTTCTCCGGTTTTATCATTTACCAATGTTGTTCCCGGAGTCCTTCGAATACCTGCATCATTCTTTATTAGTATTTTTTGTATTTCAATTATATCATTTATAGAAATAAAACCCTTCTTTTTTATTTTCTTCCAGCCTTCCTGCAATGCTTCTATATAATACATTACTTCTTTTGTTGCTGTGTCAATGTTCTTCGAGGCCGATATAGCTTGATATAATTTATCTTTTGTGGTGATTATATTCTCCACTTCTGAGCTGTCTTTTGATTCTTGAAGAATAATCGCATTTATCAATATCGATTGGTTTGGAATAATATTGGCTGTTCCTTTTAACTCAGCGATTGCTGCTCGTGATTTTCCTTCCTGTTTCCAAATTTTTATTGAATCATATTTTTCTGGTTTTGGTGGTATATAAGGTAGTGCATTGTACGGCTTTTTTGGATCAAAGACTATCATATGTACAATTTTACGCTATTTTTGTACATTAAACAAGAATTATGTACAAATATTTTATATTTTTGGACGCATATACCACTTATGTCCTTATTACTCGCTTGTTTGTTCATATACTCATGTAAACATAACGTTCACTTGAGTTGCCTGTCGCTGTCATGCCATAACCCACTTTCTTTAACCATTGTAACTCCACTTTTCCAATTCAACAACTTCGTTGCCATATT